>SPBY01000020.1 GCA_004525825.1 Bacteroidia bacterium | reverse complement strand
CAATCCCAATTATCTGGGAGGAGGCAGCAACAGGTTAAACTATTTTGTACTGGCATACAATTTTAACTATGATATCAGGGACTCAAAGATCTATCCCCTGGAAGGGTTCAATGTAAAAATCAGGGCCGAGCAGCTTGGCCTGGGATTGATATCAGACTATGCCTATCCTGCCTTCAGGTTGACAGGAGTGTTGATGTATCACCAGAAACTGGCCAACCGGTTCTATTTCAACAACGCCTCGAAGTTCAGATTATCTACTGAAAAGAATATGCCCCATGTGTTGAACCAGGCTCTGGGCTATCGTGAGTACCTGAGTGGATACGAAGACTATGTAATCGACGGATCAGACTATTTAATTTCCAAGTACAACCTGAAGCTCCAGGTGATCAAACCTTCCTCCTTCACCATTCCCTTCCTGGGCGTGAAGCAGTTTAGTAAAGTTCATTATGCTCTCTATTTTAATGTGTTTGCAGATGCCGGGTATGTGAACAACATTTTTCCCGATCCCACCAACACCATGGTAAACACCTGGCAGTTTTCTGCCGGGGCAGGATTTGATTTTGTAACTTACTATGATCTGGTTTTCAGGGTCGACTATGCCATCAACCGCTACGGGGAACATGGCTTTTTTATACATTTGGAGACCCCGTTTGCCAGGTGGTAGAGGCGGTGAAATATGAAAGCAATGAAAGCCGATGAAGAGTGCAAGATCGTATTCTCTGTGGATTGCCCTGACGGTGGTTCTGTTCGTGTCGCTTTTGCTGAGCATCGAGGAACTGGATCTTTTTAAGAGGCCCATAATCAAATACCTGGTACTGGCCGCTGCAGGGGTACCGGGCATATTCTTAATTGTCAGGTTCTTATTTATCAGATTTGTGATTTCCAGAATCGATCCGGTCTTTAAAACCATTCACAGCTCTACCATATCACAAAAACTGATCCGGGACAAAATTGTTAAGGGAAATGTGGTCGACGACCTAAAACAAGAGGTGAAGGTGCGGGCCGATTACGAGTCGGAAGAAATCAGGAAACTGAGGCAGATGGAGAAGTACCGGAACGATTTCCTGGGAAATGTGTCACATGAATTGAAAACGCCCATCTTCAATATTCAGGGATACATACTTACCCTTCTCGACGGAGGCATGGAAGACACCTCCATCAATACGCTCTACCTGAAAAGGGCGGAACGCAGTATCAACAGGCTTATAAACATAGTGGAGGATCTGGATTCCATGGCCAGGCTTGAATTGGGAGAATTTAAACTGAAAATAGAAATATTCAACCTGGTGAAGGTGGTGGAAGAGGTTATTGAATACCAGGAGATGCAGGCCAGGCATAAAAACATCAAAATCAATTTTGATGGAAAGTTCAGTAAGACAGTGAAGGTAAAGGCCGACAGGAAAAGAATCATGGAGGTACTTGAGAACCTGATCGGGAACACCATCAAATATGGCAAGGAGGGAGGAAAGACTACCATAGGTATTAAAGACACCGGAGAAAATATCCTGGTGAATATCACCGATAACGGAATTGGGATCGAGGAGAGAAATCTGCCCAGAATTTTTGAACGTTTCTACCGGGAGGACAAAAGCCGGTCGCGGGAGTCGGGAGGGACCGGGCTGGGCCTCTCCATTGTGAAGCACATCATCCAGGCGCACAATCAGACCATCACAGTGAGGAGCAGAGTGGGCCAGGGAACTACCTTTATCTTTTCACTGGACAAGGCCTGATGAATTTCCGGCAGAGTGCTCAGGGATCGATCCAGTCTCCCTCTTTTTTCATGATATCAATCAGGGCTTCCAGGGATTCTTTCTCAGGTACGTTTCGAAGCATTGGCACTTTGCCCTTGTAAATGCTTACCCTGCCCGCTCCGGCACCCACATAACCATAATCGGCATCGGCCATTTCGCCCGGTCCGTTGACGATGCAGCCCATCACTGCTATTTTCAGAGTGGTAAGATGGGAAGTCGCTTTGCGGATCTCTTTCAATCGGGAGAGGATATCAAAATGGGTGCGACCGCAAGAAGGGCAGGCAATGTACTCGGTTTTGCTGATCCTTGCTCCGGCCGCTTGCAGGATCATCAGCACCGTTTCGTTCACCAGGGCGTGGGAGAAATGGGAATTTTCCACCCATACCCCGTCCAGTGTGCCATCCACCAGCAGGAAACCAAGCTCCCCGGCAAGTTGCAACTGGAAAGTACCCTGGTCGCTGGCAGTGCTGGAGGTCTTAAAAAGAATGGGACTCTGGCTGTTTTGAAAACAAAAGTGGTTCAGTTGCACCTTGATCTCATGAATGCTAAGGGAACCCTTTTCCAGCAACAATATTTTATTTCCCGTCTCCAGAAGAGAGGGATCCTGAAGCCATTCTTCATAGGTGACAGTCAGAGTCTTCACTTGCCCGGGGGTCAGATCAGTCAGGGGATCAGGGGCTTGCTGGCTAACGATCCTGACACGGGATCCATTTCCGATTCCCGCCACAGGGGTGGATCTTCTCCTGGAAAAGCTGAAGGGATCCCAGGCGAGGTCCCGGAAGGGATGGTAGGGCAAAAGGCCGGGCTTAGGGAAAAGAGCTATGATGGCTGAAGCCACAGGCATTTCCTCTTCAGGAGGTTCAGTAAGTGAAACCCTGATGGTGTCGCCCATTCCTTCCAGCAGGAGGGGAGCCATTCCCACCGCTGATTTGATCCGGCCCTCGGGACCATCTCCCGCTTCTGTCACGCCCAGGTGGAGAGGATAGGAGATCCCCTCTGCGATCATCTTTTTTACCAGCAGTCGGACCGATTGAACCATGACCCTTGGGTTGCTCGATTTCATGGAGACCACCACTTTATCGAAAGAGGCCTTTTGGCAAATACGAAGAAAGATCATGGCCGATTCCGCCATTCCTTCCGGAGTATCGCCGTACCGGTTCAATATGGTCTCGTCCAGAGAACCATGATTTACCCCGATACGTATCGCTGTATCATGAGCCTTGCAGGTCTTCAACAATTCCGGGAGCAAAGACTCTGGTGTTTTTCCCCTGAGGTAGTTGCCTGGATTGATGCGGATTTTATCAGTGATTTTTGCAGCATAGGCCGCCAGGTCAGGCTTGAAATGAATATCGGCCACCACCGGGGTATCATATCCCGCCTTACGCAATTCAGTACGGATCCTGGCCAGGTTCTCCACCTCTTTTATGCCCTGGGTGGTAAGGCGCACCAGGGCGGCTCCTTCTTTGATCATCCGGATGCATTGATCGACCGACGCCTTCACATCGTTGGTGTCGGTGTTGGTCATTGACTGAATCTGCACGGGCTGATTACCACCCAGCTTCAGGTTTCCGATGGCAATTTCAGTGGATCTCCCAATCGGCACCATCTTTCCGGTCCTTTACAGTGATTCCCAGGTCGGAAAGTCCGTCCCGGATGCGATCAGCAGTATTGAAATCGCGGTTCGCCTTGGCATCGTTTCGGAGCTGCAAGATAAGTTCCACCAAATCGTTGGTAATTTCGTCTGACCGGCTATCGGTTTCCGGCAGAGTGAGGCCAAGGACGGTGAATACATAGCCCTGGTAGAGAGTTTTTAAGGCTTCCAGGTCCGTTTCCGTGATGCTCTCTTTTCCTTCCGCCACATTGTTGATCTGTGTCACCCCGCTCAGGAGATGACCAATCAGTTTGGCGGTATTCATGTCCTCTTCCATGGCCAGGTGGCAGCGGTCCGACAGCTCAGCCACATCCAGGGTGCTGGTACTCCCGGCCTGCAGGGCTTCAAGCTGCGCAATGGCCTTCATCAGGCGCATGAATCCTTTTTCGGCGGCCTGAAGAGCTTCGTTGGAGAAATCCAGGGTACTTCGATAGTGGGCCTGGAGGATGAAGAAGCGAATGGTCATGGGACCATAAGCCTGTTCCAGCATCTTGTGTGATCGCCTGCAAAAAGCTCATCCAGGGTGATGAAGTTCCCCAGGGAACGCCCCATCTTCTGACCATTGATGGTGATCATGTTGTTGTGCATCCAGTATCGTACGGAAGGCTTACCATATCCAGCTACGTTCTGGGCAATTTCGCATTCGTGGTGGGGAAAGAGCAAGTCCATGCCTCCGCCATGAATATCAAACTGCATGCCCAGATACTTGGTGCTCATGGCTGAGCACTCCAGGTGCCAGCCAGGGTATCCTTCGCTCCAGCGTGAAGGCCAGCGCATAATGTGTGCAGGGTCGGCCTTCTTCCACAGGGCAAAGTCCAGGGGACTTCTTTTTTCGGATTGGCCATCCAGCGCCCGGGTATTGGAAAGCAGGTCCTCGATCTTCCGTCCGGAAAGCTGTCCGTAAGGATGTTTTTCATGGTAGGCGTTCACGTCGAAATAGACCGAGCCGTTCACCTCGTAAGCGTAGCCGGCTTCCATGATTTTCACGATCAGTTCCTGCTGTTCAATGATGTGTCCGCTGGCCCGGGGTTCAATGCTGGGTGGCAGCACATTCAGCGAAGCCATGTTCAGGTGGTAACGATTCATGTAATGCTGAACCACCTCCATGGGCTCCAGAGACTCGAGCCGTGCTTTCACCAGAATCTTATCTTCTCCCTCGTCGGCGTCATCTTCCAGGTGACCCACATCGGTAATGTTACGCACATACCTCACCTTATAATCCAGGAACAACAGGTACCTGTAAAGCACATCGAAGGTAATGGCCTGACGGGCATGACCCAGGTGAGCATCGCCATATACCGTAGGACCGCAGGCATAGAGGCCCACGAAGGGGGGATTGATGGGATCGAATGCCTCCTTCTTCCTGGTGAGGGTGTTGTATATATAAAGCCGCTTGCTCATAAGTATTGCCGGATAATCAGAATGATGGGACAAAATTAGTAAATTTAAGACTTACAAGACACGAAGGAACTATGGGAAAGAGTAAACATAAAGGGAAAGACAAATTATCGCACGATCAAGCCACCGCGCTTATCATGGGCGTATTTGGCAGAAGTCCCAAACAGATATACAACTACAAGCAACTTTCAAAGTTGCTGTTTTTGAACGACAAGAACCAGAGAGATCTGGTTTCCAGAACGCTGGATGAACTGGTGGAGAAGAAACAGCTGGAGCAGGTGGAATTGGGCAGATACCGCTTGTTGAGCAGGGCGGGCTATAAAACCGGAACCCTCGATATGACCCAGCACGGCTATGCCTTCCTGGTATCAGAAAATTCGGACGACGATGTGTTTATTGCCAGGAACAATCTAAAAAATGCCCTGGACGGCGATCTGGTTAAGGTGTTTGTCTTTCCGGCGCGAAAGCAGCGCGCACGGTCAGAAGGGGAGGTGGTGGAAATTCTGGAACGAGCCAGGGATACTTTTGTGGGGACGGTGGAGATTTCACGCAACTATGCCTTTCTGCTTCCCGACAACCGCAAGATGCCTTTCGATATTTTCATCCCTCTGGAGAAACTGAAAGGAGTGGAACATGGTCAGAAAGCCATCGCCAAAATCATCGATTGGCCTGAAAAGGCTAAAAATCCTTTTGGCGAGATTGTGGATATCCTGGGTTATCCAGGCGAGAATGATACAGAGATGCACTCCATTCTGGCAGAATTTGAGCTTCCCTATAAATTCTCCCAGGAGGTGGAAGCCTATGCCGAGCAGATCCCAGACAACATCAGTCCCCAGGAAATTGCAAACCGGAGAGACTTCCGAAAGGTGCCTACCTTTACCATCGACCCGGCCGACGCCAAGGATTTTGACGACGCCCTCTCCCTTCAGCCCCTGGAGAACGGATTGTGGGAGGTGGGAATTCACATTGCCGATGTATCTCATTACGTAAAAACTAAAACCATCCTGGATAGTGAAGCTTTTGATCGCGGCACTTCTGTATACCTGGTCGATCGCGTGGTGCCCATGCTCCCTGAACAACTGAGCAACGGCGCGTGTTCCCTGCGGCCCAATGAGGACAAACTCACCTTTTCTGCCGTATTTAAAATGAACGAAATGGGCGAGGTGCTGGATGAATGGTTTGGCCGCACCGTGATCCTCTCTAATCGCCGCTTTGCTTACGAAGAGGCACAGGAGGTCATAGAAACCGGCGAAGGAGATATGAAGCAAGAAATTCTGAAGCTCTACGATATCTCGAAAATTCTGAAGGAGAAGCGATTCCAAAACGGTTCCGTCAATTTCGACAGGGAGGAGGTCAAGTTCCACCTGGCCGAAGATGGAACTCCTACCGGAGTATATTTCAAGGTGCAAAAGGAGGCTAACTGGCTCATTGAAGAGTTTATGCTATTGGCCAACAAGCGGGTGGCCGCCTATGCCAGCCGGGGAGGAAAATATGAAAAAGAGGTCAGCCCGGCAGAGACCAAGGGAAAAAAGCAGGTCGGAAAAACCTTTGTATACCGTATCCACGATGTACCCGATCCGGAAAAAATGAATTCATTTACCCGTTTCATCACCAAGTTTGGCTACACCATGAATCCACAGCAATCTGGGCGAAAACTTTCCACCGCCCTGAATTCCTTGCTGGATCAGGTGCAGGGAAGCAAGGAGCAGAATGTGATTGAGATGATGGCACTGCGTTCCATGGCCAAGGCGCGTTACTCTACCATCAACATCGGGCATTACGGTCTCTCTTTTAAAGACTATGCTCACTTTACTTCGCCCATCAGGCGCTATCCCGATTTGATGGTGCACCGGCTGCTGGCTCATTACCTGGAACAGGGTGAATCGAAAAATGCCGAGATTTATGAAAAGCGGTGCCAGCACGCTTCGGAGATGGAGCGCAGGGCCGTGGATGCCGAAAGGGCATCCACCAAATACAAGCAGGTAGAGTTTATGCAGGATAAGTTGGGTATGCATTTCGATGGGGTGGTGTCGGGCCTCACCGATTGGGGAATCTATGTGGAGATCGTGGAGAATAAGTGTGAAGGAATGGTGTCCATCAAGAGCATTGCAGACGACTTTTATGAGTTTAATGAAGAGGAGTACATGATCGTTGGCCGCCATTCAGGCAAAAAGTTTGAGATAGGCGACGAAGTAAAAATTGAGGTAATGAATGCCAACCTAAGCCGAAGGCAGCTTGATTATAAGCTTGTGGATTTGGAACAAGAACCTTAATTTTACAGCGATGCAGTAATACTTTCATCACATGGTGGTTGTAAAGGAAGAGGTCAGAACACACATTGTGGCAGTTGCCCGTAAAATCTTCACCAGGTATGGTTTCAGGAAGACCACCATGGAAGAGATTGCCGGAGTTTCTCAGAAAGGAAAGAGTTCCATCTATTACTATTTTAAAAGCAAGGAGGAGATCTTCAGGGCCGTGGTGGAGAAAGAAGCCCGCGAACTGAAGGAGCGTCTCGACCGGATCATCATGAAAAATGATTCTCCCGTGGATAAGCTGAAAGCTTATATGCTCTTCAGATTACATTATGTGAAAACCCTGGGAAATTTTTATTCGGCACTCAACGAAGAGTCACTCGCCCACTTGGACTTCATTCTGGAGATCAGACGCAATTTCGAGGAGGAGGAGCGACAGGTAGTCAGGGAGATCCTGGACGATGGAATGAAAAGAGGGTTCTTTAAATTGACCAGTTCAGAAATCGGCGCCATTGCCATCTCCACCATGATGAAGGGTCTGGAACTTCCGCTGCTGTTGAGCGATGAGCATAAATCGGACCGTGAAGAACTGATGGAGGACCTGATCCGTGTGCTCTTTTACGGGATCATCCAACGGTAAAGTTCTCTTCTTATAATGCTAACCGTCACTGAAATTTCTCGCAAGCTAGAAATTATAGGCTCCGGTATAGCATTACATTCCGAGCATTATTCCCATTGACTAGTTCATCGCACCCCCATAAGAGAGTACACGGATCGGTGAATGTTGGGAAGGAGGGTTTATTCTACTTTGACCAGGGCTGCCATTTTATGGAAGATGTCGGTGTTCTGGTAGACCCCTTTGAAGTTTTCGGCCCCCGGTCCGTAGGAAAATACAGGAATCAGGGTGGCCGAATGATGCCCCGTGGCAAACACAGGACCTAGCTCTGCGTAGTTTCCGTAAGGGTTCTCCTCGTTTACCTGGGGCGCCAGAGCAAAACCTCCGGTTTCGTGATCGGCCGTGACTACCACCAGGGTATTGCCATCTTTTTCAGCATAATCCAGGGCTGCTGCAATGGTCTTCTCGAAATCGAGCATTTCACTCACCAGATATTCTGTATTTTTTGCATGACCCGCCCAATCGATTTGCGAACCTTCGACCATCAGGAAGAATCCCTTCGGATTTTGTGACAGATGACTGATGGCCAGGCTGGTGGCGTCGGGTAGGAAATCACCTCTGCCCTGGATCATGAGGGGCATGCCGTCCATGGCAAGTAAAAATCCGTATTTCTGACCCGCTTCCAGGCTTCCGACAGCAGCCAGTTTGGTAGTATCCACCAGGAATCCTTTCTCGGCAGCAAGCGGCAAAAGGTTGGCGGAATCTGCCCTGGCGATGAACCTGGCAAGTCCGCCACCTGCAAAGAAATCTATTTCGGAGCTAAGCAGTTGGGCTGCGATCTCGTCTTCCATGACTCTCTGTTCCACATGAGCATAAAAGGAGGCCGGGGTAGCATGGCTGATGGTGGAAGTGGCCACCACTCCGGTGCTCCAGCCCAGGCTGGCAGTAAGCTCGACAATGCTCTGGTGAGGAACCAGGGAAGTGTCGACTCCGATGGCCCCGTTATAGGTTTTGGTACCCGTGGCCAGGGCGGTTCCGCTGGCTGCCGAATCGGTGACCTTTTCTTTGGCAGAGGAGGTCTGTTGAAGTCCGATTTCCTTGAAACGTGTAAATACAGAAGGTTGTTCCCCGTAATAGAAACCGGTGGTGACCGCAGAGAGGCCCATCCCATCTCCAATCAGGAAGATAATTTTGGTGGGTTGATCGGGTTTCTTTTGGCCGTTTACTGAAGAGTTGCAGGCCATCAGCACAATGGCGAATAAAAGAAAAAAAAGATTTTTCATGTTTGAGTGAATTGAATGTAGATGTAAAGTAAATAAACTCATAGAATGAGAGTTCAATTTTGTATGGGTATTTGCTCTTTAAGCCACTTTGGCCTGTCAGTGGTGATGGCGGTCACACCCAAATCTTTCATTTTTCGGGCGGTTTGGGGATCGTTTACTGTCCAGCACCACACATCCAGCCCGGCATCATTGCATTTCGCCATTAGTGATAGATCAATGATCGGATGCCGAAGATCTACTCCATCCAGCTTGCTTTCCACAATGGCATCGAAACGTTTGTTGAGGTCAGCCTGAATGGAGGAGAGGTAGTAACAGGGGACTTCCGGGAAGAGGATCTTGGCTTCCTTGATGGTTTCAAAATCGAAGGCGATGAAGCTGATCTTCCCTGATTTCCAGTAAGTATCAAGCACATCCTTCAGAAAGGGGAGGATCTCTGGTCCTGTCTTGATCTCAATTACCAGCATACGGTCTGCCGGTATGGTTGGCAGGACTTCCGACAGCAAGGGAATGGTCTCTCCTTCATAGACCGGCAGGTTGGTTTCACGTAACTTTACCTCCAAGCGGCTCAGCACTTCCCAGGGGGTTTCATTGATGACATGACTTTCGCCGGTAAGCTTCTTGGTATTCTTGTCATGAAACAACACCACCTGCTGGTCAGAACTCAGCATGACATCACATTCGGCAGCGTCGGCACCCAGCTCCCAGGCTAGCTGGATAGAGGCAAGGGTGTTTTCCGGGGCCAGGTAAGAGGCACCCCGGTGACCTACATACAAAAAGGGTTTATCCCCCTCTGAATTATGGATTTCAGAGCCTGATGTCAGAAACAAGCTTATTAGTATGGTTGCTAGGATCTTCATGCTATTTTTGTAATGAATATAACACTTCATGCCATGCAAATCAATTTCTTTAAGCGATTCAGGAATTTTCTCAGGACCACCCTCTTCGGGGGTGTAGTGGCCCTGGCTCCCCTGACCCTGATTATTTTTATGTTCAGGTGGGTGATCAACCTCATTGGACGGAACCTGACTCCCCTGGTGGACAGGCTGCTGCAGGACCCGGATCCCAATCCCTATTTCAAATTTGCCCTCTATGTGATCACATTTGCAGCCATCTTGATCTTCTTCTTCATTATTGGGTTGATTGTGCGTACCCGGCTATGGGCATTCCTGAACAGGTTCGAGGATAGGTACCTGCTGAAGATCCCGGGGTATAAGCTGGCCAGGGAAACGGTAAAACAGTTCTTTGGTAAAAACCGCTCCTTTTTCAAGGAGGTGGTGCTGGTGGATGTTTTCAACTCGGGGGCATTGATGACCGGCTTTATTACCGACGACCAGGGGGAGATCATTACGGTATTTGTTCCCACGGGACCCAACCCCACTTCAGGCAACATCTTTCATCTGCAAAAGGATCGGGTGTTTAAAACCGGCGCATCGGTCGACAATGGAATGAAATCGATCATCAGCTGCGGGGCCGGATCCACAGAAATATTCCAAGCACGTGAGCACTATTTACTTGACCCGGATAAGGGATAAATACGTAATGCCAACAACTCTGCTGAAGGGGATTAGATTTGCATGAAAGCAAGATTACTCTTCGGCTTCCCTGTGATCGATGTGCCTGAAGAAGCGCTTCTGATTAAAAAGGATGATAGCTACCGCCACTGAGATGCTCGAATCGGCGATGTTGAAGACGGGCCTGAAGAAGATAAAACTTTTGCCCCCGCGGAACCACTCCGGGTAATTCCCTTTAATGATTGGAAAGTAGAACATATCGACCACTTTTCCATGGAGCAGGGGTGCATAACCACCACCCTCGGGGAATAGCCTAGCTGCCTCCACCGGGCTGCTACTGCTGAAAATCAATCCATAAAAAACCGAATCGATGATGTTTCCGAGTGCTCCCGCCATGACCATGGAAAGTGTAATGATCAGTCCCGAATGCGCCTTGAGGGATATCAGGCGGCGCAGATAGAAACCGATGGCCACCACCGCTACGATCCGGAAAGAAGTCAGCAGGATCTTTCCAAGACTTCCCGGGAGACTTAGCCCGAAAGCCATCCCGTTATTTTCTACAAAATGCAGAACGCCCCAGTTTCCAAAAAACGGGATCTGCTGATAAAGGGTCATGTGGGTCTTTACCAGAATTTTAAGGGTCTGGTCGACCACAAGAATTAACAGGACAATCAGTATGGATTTCCGGGTATTGGACATACTTAAAACTTCACCGGTATTGTTAAGAATTATTGTCTGGATTTTGCTTCCATACTAAGCGTGGCATGCGGTACTGCGCGAAGCCGTTCCTTGGATATCAATTTGCCGGTCTCTCTGCAGATCCCGTAAGTTTTGTTCTCGATACGGACCAGTGCGGCCTGCAGATGCTGGATAAATTTCTGCTGCCTCTGGGCCAGCCTTCCGGCCTCTTCCTTTGAAAGGGTGGCAGCCCCCTCTTCAAGTACCTTAAAGGTGGGTGAAGTATCCTGAGTGTCGTTGCTTCCGCTCAAGGTAATAGCCGATTTCAATACCTCATAGTCTTCCTTGGCCTTTTCAAGTTTTTGCTGGATGAGCTCTCTGAACTCCTGCAGTTCCGAGTCCGCATATCTAGTTTTCTCAGCCATAATTGTTCAACTTTATTTCTTAAATATACAATAAATTAATGATTCTGGATCTGTTATTTAACCCGTGTCACCCGGATATTAATAAAGACATCTTCGTCAATATCAATGCGTTTGCCTGTGTCGTTTTCAATTTTATCAGTCAACATTACAGACCTGGCAAGTGTCTGTGATCCAATATACTTACCATGCGATTCTACGGCATCACTGATCAATTCATGCCTTTCAATAAGCACTTCAATCTTATCGGTCACATCGAATCCGCTTTCCTTGCGGATGTTCTGGATCCGGTTGACCAGTTCACGGGCCATGCCCTCCTGGCGAAGCTTTTCTGTGATGTGGATATCCAATGCCACGGTGATGGCACCTTCGTTGGCCACAAGCCAGCCTGGAATGTCCTCCGAAATAATTTCTACATCCTCCAGTCCAAGAAGGACATGAGCTCCGCTGACCTGGATTTCATAGGACCCTGCTTTTTCAAAGGCAGCAATCTGTTCCTGCTCCAGGCCATTGATGACCCCGCTTACCTCTTTCATCTGTTTTCCGAAACGTGGTCCAAGTGTTTTAAAGTTGGGTTTGATCCTTTTCACCAGGATCCCTGCAGTATTGGTAATATATTCAATGTCTTTGACATTTACTTCGTTGAGAATCAGGGCTTTTACAGCTTCCACCTGTTCCCGGAAAGCAGGATCGGACACTGGCAGCATCATTTTATTAAGAGGCTGGCGTACCTTGATGTTAACCTTTCTGCGCAAACCCAGTATCATGGAAGAGAGCTTCTGGGCCACATCCATTCTTGCTTCCAGATCGGTGTCGATTAGCGCCTCATTGTATTCTGGAAAATTGGTCAGGTGAACCGATTCCACCTTATGACGTCCAGTGACCAAGTTCAGGTCATTGAAGAGTTTGTCCATGTAAAAAGGAGCCACCGGAGCGGCCAGCTGGGAGATAGTTTCCAGGCAGATATAGAGGGTCTGGTAGGCAGAACGTTTATCCGTATCGAACTCTCCTCCCCAGTACCTTTTCCGGTTCAGACGTATATACCAGTTGCTCAGATTTTCATTAACAAAATCCTGGATCAGCCTGGCAGCCCTGGTAGGTTCATAATTTTCATATTGCTCCTTTACCTCCTTGATCAGTGAGTGAAGCAAAGAAATAATCCAACGGTCAATCTCGGGGCGCTCTTCCACCGGAACCTCTCCGGTCTCATAGGTAAATTCATCCACGTTGGCATAGAGGGCAAAAAATGAGTAGGCGTTGTACAGGGTCCCAAAAAATTTCCGTTTCACCTCATCCACTCCTGTTACATCAAACTTCAGATTGTCCCACGGCTGGGCATTGGTGATCATGTACCACCTGAGAGGATCGGAGCCATGTTTGTCAATGGTTTCAAAGGGATCCACGACATTGCCAAGCCGTTTTGACATTTTGTTTCCGCTCTTATCCAGTACCAGTCCGTTGGAGATGATGTTCTTGAATGAGACGCTGTCGAAGAGCATGGTGGCAATGGCATGCATGGTAAAGAACCATCCCCTGGTCTGATCCACTCCCTCAGCAATGAAATCGGCCGGGAAGAGCTGGTCAAAATCTTCCTTATGTTCAAAAGGATAGTGGTACTGGGCATAGGGCATGGAGCCGGAATCGAACCAGGCATCGATGAGTACTGCTTCGCGGAACATTTTTTGTCCTGATGCACTCACCAGCACGATATTGTCCACAAAGGGCCGGTGCAGATCCAAAATGTTGTAATTCTCCTTCGAGAAATCTCCTTCGCTGAAATCCTCCAGTGGATTGGTGTCCATGAATCCGGCAGAAAGCGATTTCGCCACCTCCTGTTTCAACTCAAGTACCGAACCGATGCAGATTTGTTCCTTTTTGTCCTCTGTGACCCAGATGGGCAGAGGAGTACCCCAAAAGCGCGCCCTGCTTAGGTTCCAGTCCACCAGGTTCTCAAGCCACTTCCCGAACCTTCCGGTTCCCGTAGATTCGGGCTTCCAGTTGATGGTATTGTTCAGCTCCATCATCCTCTCTTTCATGGCCGTAGTACGTACAAACCAGCTGTCGAGCGGATAGTAGAGGACCGGCTTGTCGGTGCGCCAGCAGTGCGGGTAGTTATGCACATGCTTCTCAATGCGGAAGGCTTTGTTTTCAATTTTCAATTGCACGGCAATATCCACATCGACGGTGGTATCATCTTCGCCTTTGCTGTCGTCGTATTCGTTTTTAACAAACTTTCCTTCGAAAGGACCATAGCTTACCAGGTTCACCTTCTCCCGCACAAAATTTTCATCCAGGTCCTTCAATCGGAAGAAACGACCTTTCCGGTCGACCAGGGGTTGAAGTACCCCGTCCTTATCCAGGACCTGAAGGGCTGAAATATCATTGGCCATTGCGACCCGGTAGTCATCTGCCCCAAATGTCGGGGCGGTATGTACGATGCCCGTTCCTTCTTCGGTGGTCACAAAATCACCAGTCACCACCCGAAACGCTTTGTCGCCCGGGTTTACCCAATCGAGCAATTGTTCATAGTTCAGGCCTTCAAGATCTTTTCCGGTGAGACTCTTCAAGACCTTGTAGGGTACATGTTTGTTGCCTTTTTCATACTCATCCAGAGGCAGTTTCGCATCCTGTTCCGGGAAGTATTTTCCCATCAGCTCCCTGGCCACCACTACAGTCACCGGGATGCCTGTGTAGGGATTGAAGGTGCGCACCAGCACATATTCAATTTTGGCTCCAACGGCCAGGGCGGTATTGGAAGGAAGGGTCCACGGGGTGGTGGTCCACGCCAGGATATAGAGGTCAGTATCGGTGGCATCAAACAAGGGGCCCGAGCGATCGTCCTTTACCACTTTGAATTGTGCCACCACGGTGGTATCTTTTACATCGCGGTAACAGCCCGGCTGGTTCAGTTCGTGAGTACTGAGTCCCGTTCCTGCTGCGGGGGAGAAAGGCTGGATGGAGTATCCTTTGTAAAGCAGGTCCTTCTGGTGCAGCTCCTTCAACAGGTACCAGACCGATTCGATGTATTTGTTGTCGTAGGTGATGTAGGGATCATCCATGTTGATCCAGTAGCCCATGGAATCGGTAAGCTCCTCCCACATGTGGGTGTATTTCATTACATCTTTGCGGCAGGCTGCATTGAATTCCTCGATGGAGATTTTAGTACCAATGTCCTCCTTGGTAATGTTCATGGCACTTTCTACAGCCAGCTCCACAGGAAGGCCATGGGTATCCCATCCGGCTTTTCTCTTGACCTGGAAGCCTTGTTGTGTTTTATAGCGGCAGAAAATATCCTTGATGGTCCGGGCCATCACATGGTGGATTCCAGGGTTTCCATTGGCCGAAGGCGGACCTTCATTGAAGACAAAGGTGGGCTGACCCTTTCGGATTTCAACAGATTTTTCGAAAATTCCGTTTTCTTTCCAGAAAGCGTTGATCTCCTTGTTGATTTCTGACAGGTCAAAGTTCTTATATTCAGGGAATAGCTTGCTCATTAAATCCTTCCTTTTCAGGGCCGTTTAAAATTGCGTAAAGATAGACGAGCAGGAT
>SPBY01000005.1 GCA_004525825.1 Bacteroidia bacterium | reverse complement strand
TGAATATGAAAGCTGCACACCGTATAATTCTGGCTACTATCTTTCTTTTGTCCTGTAGTGCCAAAGTTGTTTACGGTCAACAAAGTGAAGATCCAGCCAAGGAGGAAGATAAAGTAGAGACTGGCATCCATATTGGTCAGCTGGCACCCGACCTGGTGCTTGAATCACCATCGGGAGACAAAATTTCCCTCTCTTCCCTGAGGGGCAAGATGGTGCTGATCGATTTCTGGGCTGCCTGGTGCGGCCCCTGCCGCAGGCAGAATCCCCATCTGCGAAAGGTCTACCATCATTACAAGGAAAAGGCGTTTGTAAACGGCTCCGGATTTACCATCTATGGTGTTTCCTTTGACAGAAACAAGGATGACTGGACTGCAGCCATTGAACAGGACTCACTGGAGTGGGAATCTCAGGTAATCGATCTGAAAGGAATGAAATCTGGCACTGCCTCCCGGTGGGAGGTTAACTCCATTCCTGCCAACACCCTCATCGACGGGAATGGCATCGTTCTGGCAGTAGGTCAGCGCGGACCTTATCTCGAGGATAAACTGAATGAATATCTCAAATAAGTGCCAAGTAGTTAATGTCTGTTTCAAGTAGATTTCTAGAATCATTGAAAGTCAGTATCAACTTAATCCATACTATTCAGCATATTGCTTGACTGATATGCGGCTTCTGTCGTACCTTGGACCTGCCACCAAATCCCATCAGTCATGAAGAAACACAAGGAATTTTCCCGAAGAGAATTCGTTATCACGGGTGCGGCCGGCACCCTGGGCATCGCTTCCGGGTTCACCTTTGCGGATCCGGCGCCCGTGGTCAGTGTGGTGAGAATCAAAGATGACAATATTTCTCTTGCCGTGGAAGAGGCCATTGATCTGCTGGGTGGGATTGAAGAAGTAGCCCGCGATAAACAGCGGATCATGCTGAAACCCAACCTGGTCAGTCCCGATCCCAGGTGCACCACCAAACCGGAAGTCATCCGGGCACTGGCAGAGCTGATGCTGAAGGCAGGGAAAGAGGTAAGCATCGGGGAAGGCTCGGCAGCGGCACCCGGCTTCAATGCAGATGAGCAAGGGGTTCATTTTTCCAAAGATCCCGGGATCCTGGATCCCATGCAACAATATGTGTTCGACCAGCTGGGTTATACCGACCTGGCCCAATCCCTGGGGATCAACCTGATCAATCTCCATACCGGGGAAATGGTCGAGATAGATGTACCGGATGCCTTTGTTTACAATAAAATTGTGGTGCATAAATCCCTGTCCGAGATTGACCTGCTTTGTTCCGTACCCATGATGAAAACCCATGTACTGGCCAGGGTAACCCTGGGGATGAAAAACCTGATGGGATTGTATCCCGGCAGTGCTTACTGTTCGGTAAGATCCTGTATTCATAACGAAGCATTTGCAAAAAATTCTCCCTGTGTATCCTTTGAGGTCCTGGACATGGTCAAAGCCTGCACCCCTGGTCTGACCGTGATTGACGCATCGATGTCCATGGAAGGGAACGGTCCTTCCGATGGGGAACTGGTCAAGACCGATCTGATCATTGCCGGCACCAATCCACTGGCCACTGATATGGTGGGTGCCAAGATCATGGGCTTTCATAAAAATGAGGTGGCCACCCTGGCCATGGCCATCCGTGCCAGGATGAAACCTACCTCCCTGGAATATATCGAAATCAGGGGAGAAAGCCTTGACTCGGTGCAAATGGCCTTCAAGAGGCCCGACCTGGTTCCCTGGGGAGAGGTCAAAAGCTGGTTCGGGGCCAAGGAAATCCACGCAAGCACCTGATGAGTGGGAGCCCGTAAAGCATTGAATCGCGAACGGCAAATTAGCAAGTAATATGAAACAGACCGATCTGTTTTCCGTCCAGGCTGTTCCACTCTATAATCGCCTCAGGAGTGGACTGAATGGAAACCGGGCATCCTCTCTCGGCAAGGAATGATAAACCTCCTCTGAAAGTCTGGCTACCCCGTACTGCCCGCTTCCGATGATGATGGCCTTTGCCTCCTCCTGGTACACATATTCAATTTCCGGCAGGGAAAGGGTATGAGAGGTGCCATAGACCGACTTGGAGAGCTTCTTCTTCCTTTTTTTAACCTTCCCCTCCAAGGTAATGATAATGTCATGGTCATAGGGCACTCCGTCCACCGAAATGGAACCGAAGGAGGTATCATCGATTACCGGGCGCTTGCGCTTGCTCATGTTGATTCCAAGTTACGATAATCGCAGGGGGAAAGTCAAGGCCGGGATTTTTTATAGTGTAATACGGAGGGATAATAAAAAAAGGCACCCATCGTGGATGCCCTTTCTTATTATTTGCGTTCTGTGGCGAAATGGCTTTTACGATGCCCCCTATAATTATTTACGCAGTAAAGAATTTCAGGGGTGAGTAAAAGGCCATGAGCCTAGTCGTCTTCCTGTTCAGCTGCGTACGCTTTCAGGAGTTCATCCTGGATCTCTCCCGGCACCTGTACATATTCGTCGAACTTCATGGAAAACATGGCCCGTCCGCTGGTCAGTGAACTCAGTGCGGTGGAGTATTTGTTCATCTCCGCCAGGGGCACTTTGACTGTGATCTTTTCAAAGCCTTTTTCACTGGACATGCCCTGAACGATGGCGCGTCGGCCCTGCAGGTCGCTCATTACATCGCCCATGTAATCTGCAGGTACAAGAACTTCCACTTCATAAACCGGCTCCATGATCTTCGGACCGGCTAGCTTAAAGGCCTTGCTGAAGGCATTGCGGCCGGCAAGCATGAAGGAAATTTCGTTGGAGTCGACCGCGTGCATCTTTCCGTCATAAACATAGACGCGGATGTCGCGGGCATAAGAGCCGGTCAGCGGTCCTTCGTCCAGCTTCTCCATGATTCCTTTCAGAATGGCAGGAAGGAAACGTCCATCAATGGATCCACCCACGATACAGTTCACAAATTCAAGTGTACCCCCCCAGCTCAGTTTGTGGGTATCAACTCCCCGGTTGGCCATTTTGTGTTCTTTCCCTTCAATTTTGAACATCTTCCTGGGCTCAGATCCTTCGGTGTAAGGCTCAATGATCATGTGTACCTCGCCAAACTGGCCAGAACCACCACTCTGCTTCTTGTGCCGGTAGTCCGACTGGGCGAACTTGGTAATGGTTTCGCGGTAGGGAATTTTGGGAGCCCAGAATTCGGTCTGCACTTTATATATATTGTCCAGTTGCCACTTCACAATGTTGAGGTGGTATTCGCCCTGACCGGAGATGATGATCTGCCGGATCTCCTTGCTGTATTCAATGTTCACCGTAGGATCTTCCTGGTGAATACGGTTCAGCGCCTCACCCAGCTTTTCTTCATCCCCTTCAGTCAGAGTCCTGATGGCAGTCCTGAATTTGGGTTCCTGGAAAGGTATGTTCCCAAATACATGGCTTACATTGGCAGAGGTGAGCGTATGGTTGGTCTTGGTGTTTTTCATCTTCACGGTACAACCGATGTCACCGGCCACCATAGAAGTTACCTTTTCGCGGTTCTTGCCCTGAGGGGCAAAGATCTGTGACAATCTTTCCTTGTTGCGGGTCTTGTTGTTGGTCAGGTCATCTCCCTCTTTCACAGTTCCCGACAGCACCTTGAAGAAGTTGATCTCGCCAATATGTGATTCCACGGTAGTCTTAAATACAAAGATGGAAGCGGGACCGGAAGCATCACATTTTACTTCAGTACCGTCTGCTGTTACAGCAGGAGCCAGCTCATTGGCTGAAGGAGCCACGTTGGTCAGGAACTCCATGAAACGTCCCACGCCCATGTTTTTCTTGGCCGACATGCAGAAAACAGGGAACATCCCACGGGCAATGACCCCGGCAGTAATCCCTGAGCGCATCTCATCCTCGGTGAGACCGTCGTTCTCAAAGAAGAGTTCCATCAGTGCCTCATCGTTTTCGGCTGCTTTTTCGATCAGTTCGTTGCGGAGCTCTTCGGCGCGCTCCATCTCAGATTCGGGTATATCGCTTATCTCAGGCTTGCCACCCTCTTTGGGATACTTGAAAAGCTTGAAAAGAATGATGTCCACTATGGAGTCAAATCCGGGTCCGGCGTCTACCGGGAACTGGGCCAGTACCGTATTGCCTCCCAGGCTCTCTTTTATCGAATCAAAGGCTTTCTCAAAGTTGGCATGGTCATGGTCGCATTTGTTGACCACTACGACGGCGGGTTTGTTAAATTTCTCAAGCCACCGGGTGTGAATCTCGGTCCCCACTTCCACTCCATGCTGGGCATTCACCAGGATCACTCCGGTATCGGCCACATGCAGACTGCTTACGGTGCCTCCAACGAAATCGTCTGCCCCGGGTACATCCAGGATGTTGATCTTCTTTCCATTGTATTCGGTATACATCACGCTGGAATACATGGAGGTCTGGTTCTCTTGTTCAATCTGATGAAAGTCAGATACCGTGTTCTTCTGTTCCACTCCTCCCCTGCGGTCAATCACGCCACCTTCAAAAAGCATGGCCTCCACGAGCGTGGTTTTCCCTGCACCGGCGTTGCCGAGCAGGGCAATGTTCTTAATCTGGTTGGTCGAATATGTCTTCATCGGGAATTAAATAAAAGGTATTCAATAATTTATATAAAAATATGGCTCTATTAGCCTGAATACGAGTGATGCAAAAGTAATAAAATTTTGTATCTAAACAATTGATAAAAAAGGGGGAAGAGGCTGGTAAAAATGACTCTAAACACGCCTTGGAAAAAACCTTAGGATGTGTTCAAAAGCCCAAACTCAAAAAAAATCCTTCCCAGGGGGACAAGATGAAACCCTTATAAAATCTGATATCCGGAAGATCAGCTGATTCCGGGCGAAATATTCATTAATTAGTTATTGTTTTTTGAAAATAAATTCTACCTTTGCGATCCGAAATTAACGACGATTAACAACAAATTAGATACTGAGTATGCCGACGATTCAACAATTAGTTCGTAAAGGCCGGAAGAAATTGATCGACAAGAGCAAGGCTCCAGCACTGGATTCATGTCCCCAAAGGCGCGGTGTTTGTGTGCGTGTTTACACCACCACACCTAAGAAGCCGAACTCGGCCATGCGTAAGGTTGCCAGGGTTCGTCTGACCAACCAGAAAGAGGTGAATGCCTACATTCCTGGAGAAGGTCACAACCTGCAGGAGCACTCCATCGTACTGATCCGTGGCGGCAGGGTAAAGGATCTTCCCGGTGTAAGGTATCACCTGATTCGTGGTGCCCTAGATACCTCAGGTGTTGAAGGCAGAACCCAGCGAAGAAGTAAGTATGGTACTAAAATGCCTAAAAAGAAATAGTGCGCAGCCAGCTGTGTACAGTACTCGATAGTATACATATATTATTACAATGAGGAAGACAAAACCAAAGAAAAGAATTTTACTACCCGATCCAAGGTATAAGGATCCCTATGTAACGCAATTTGTCAACAACATGATGCTCGACGGTAAGAAGAGCAAGTCGTACGACATATTTTACGAGGCGATGGATTTGATTGAGGCGCGGGTTAAGGAAGATGGAAAATCTCCCCTGGATATTTTCAAACAGGCACTGGATAACATCACTCCCCAGGTGGAAGTGAAGAGCCGCAGGGTTGGGGGTGCCACTTTCCAGGTTCCCATGGAAGTTAGGAACGAACGTAAGGTTTCTATGTCCATGAAAAACATGATTCTCTTTGCACGCAAGCGTCCTGGTAAGTCCATGGCCGAAAAACTGGCTGCGGAAGCCATTGCAGCATATAATAATGAAGGCGGTGCTTATAAAAAGAAAGAAGATACACACCGCATGGCAGAAGCCAATAAGGCTTTCGCTCATTTTAGGTTCTAATACATATTTTGACATAGCAATTTTTATTGCGAGGTAAGTGTGCAACACTTATGAACCCAGATTTACAACATACAAGGAACATCGGGATCATGGCGCACATCGATGCCGGGAAGACTACCACCACAGAACGCGTATTGTTCTATACGGGTATCACCCACCGCATCGGTGAGGTCCATGACGGAGCCGCCACAATGGACTGGATGATACAAGAGCAAGAACGCGGTATCACCATTACATCAGCAGCTACCACTACTTTCTGGAAAAACCACGACCAGGAGTACAAGATCAATATCATTGATACTCCGGGCCATGTCGATTTCACTGTCGAGGTGGAGCGTTCATTGAGGGTACTGGACGGTGCTGTGGCAGTATTCTGTGCGGTAGGAGGAGTAGAGCCCCAGTCGGAAACCGTTTGGCGTCAGGCTGACAAATACCGTGTACCCCGTCTTGCCTTTATTAATAAGATGGACCGCGTGGGTTCTGATTTCTTCGGAGTGGTTCAGGAGATCAGCGACAAGCTGGGATCCAATCCTGTACCCATGCAGATCCCCATTGGATCGGAAGAAAACTTCAGAGGTATCGTTGACCTCATCGAGCGTAAGGCCATTGTTTGGAAAGAGGATGCAACGTTGGGGATGAAATACGAATATTGTGAGATTCCTGAAGACCTGATCGAAACCGTGGAAGAGTGGAGAGAGAAATTGGTTGAGGCCGTTTGTGTCTCCGATGATACCCTCCTTACAAAATTCCTGGAAGACAGGGATTCCATCTCCGTAGAAGAGTTTATGTCCTATGCCCGCAGGGCCACCATCAACATGGAAATTGTTCCGGTGCTCTGCGGTTCTGCATTTAAAAACAAAGGGATTCAGCGCTTGCTGGATGCCGTTTGCGATCTGCTTCCCAGTCCTGTCGACATTGGTGCGGTGAAAGGAATTGATCCCAGGAACGATCAGGAAATAAGCCGGGAGCCCAATGATGATGAGGCGCTCGCCGGACTGGTCTTTAAAATTGCCACCGATCCTTTTGTAGGCCGTCTGGCTTACATTCGGGTTTACTCCGGTAAACTGCAGGAGGGTGTGATGGCATACAACAACCGGACCGGTAAGAAGGAACGGATCAGCCGCATTTACCAGATGCACGCCAACAAGCAGATTCCCAAAACTGAGATTGGTGCCGGGGATATTTGTGCGGTGGTCGGATTGAAAGAACTCAGGACAGGGGATACCATCACCTCGGTGGGCAAACCCATGATCCTTGAAGCCATTGATTTTCCGGAGCCCGTGATCGGGATCGCCATTGAGCCCAAGACACAGGCCGACATTGATAAGCTCGGTATTGCCCTGAATAAACTGGCTGAAGAAGATCCTACCTTCCAGATACGCAGTGACGTGGAAAGCGGACAAACCACCATCAATGGCATGGGCGAACTGCACCTGGAGATCCTGATGGATCGTCTGAAGCGCGAATTCAAGGTCGAATGTAACGTGGGGCCCCCTCAGGTAAATTATAAAGAGGCTCTTACTACCGAAGTAAAACACCGCGAAGTGTTCAAGAAGCAGACCGGTGGACGTGGTAAATTTGCAGATATTGAAATATTTCTTGGCCCACCGGATGAAGCCGGCAAGGGCGTTCAGTTTATTGATGAGGTCCGCGGTGGACGTATTCCCCGGGAATATATCCCCTCTGTGGAAAAAGGATTTAACAATGCCGTAAGCAACGGCCCCCTTGCAGGATTTCCTGTGAATGGAATCAAGGTGCGTCTCACCGATGGCTCCTTCCACGCAGTGGATTCCGACCAGCTCTCTTTTGAGATTTGTGCCCGTCAGGCATTCAAGCATGCTGCAGCCAAAGCCAATCCGGTGATGCTGGAGCCCATCATGTCTGTGGAAGTGGTCACCCCCGAAGAATACATGGGCGATGTGATCTCCGACCTGAATAAAAGACGTGGACAGGTTTCAGGAATGGATTCCAAAGCAGGAGCACGGGTCATCAAGGCCAAGGTTCCGCTCTCAGAGCAGTTCGGCTATGTGACTGTTCTAAGAACTCTCTCATCAGGAAGGGCAAGTTCTACCATGGAGTTTAGTCACTACGAGCCCATGCCGATGAACCTGGCCAAAGAGGTGTTGGAAAAGGTAACAGGAAAAGTTTAGATATAATCAGATAGATAATGAGTCAGAAGATTAGAATTAAGTTGAAGTCGTACGATCACAACCTGGTTGACAAATCAGCCGAGAAGATTGTAAAGACAGTGAAGTCCACCGGAGCTGTGGTAAGCGGACCCGTTCCCCTTCCCACACATAAAAGGGTGTACACTGTTCTGAGGTCTCCCTTTGTGAATAAGAAATCCAGGGAGCAGTTCCAGTTAAGCTCTTACAAAAGGTTACTGGATATTTACAGTTCCACTCCCAAAACCATTGACGCACTTATGAAACTTGAGTTGCCCAGTGGAGTGGAAGTTGAAATCAAAGTCTAACACAGGTAAAAACAAAATACGATGCCAGGATTAATTGGTAAGAAAATTGGAATGACTTCCATTTTCGATAAAGACGGAAAGAACATCCCCTGTACTGTGATACAGGCCGGACCTTGTACAGTTACTCAGGTAAAGACCGTTGATAGTGACGGCTACGCTGCAGTTCAGCTGGCTTTTGACGACAAGAAGGAGAAGCATACTCCCAAGGCCGAGCAGGGTCATTTTGCCAAAGCTAACACCACTCCTAAAAAGAGAGTGATTGAACTGAAGGGATTTGTGAAGGATTGGAAACCGGGTGACGTGATCACTGTGGATTATTTTCATGATGACACCTGGCTGGATGTAAGCGGAGTATCTAAAGGTAAAGGATTCCAGGGTGTTGTGAAACGTTACAACTTCGCTGGTGTGAACGATGCCACTCATGGTCAGCACAACCGATTGCGTGCTCCAGGATCGCTGGGTGCTTCCTCTTACCCTTCCAGGGTATTTAAAGGAATGCGCATGGGAGGTCAGACCGGAAATAAGAAGGTGAAGATTCTGAACCTCCGCGTGATGAAGATTGTTCCTGAGAACAATCTGCTCATCCTGAAAGGTTCTGTTCCCGGATCAAATGGTTCATATTTAATTATTGAGAAGTGATGGAATTAGATGTAATGAATATCTCCGGGAAGAGCACCGGTAAAAAGATAAAACTGAGCGAAGAGATCTTCGGGATCGAGCCCAACGATCATGCCATCTATCTGGACGTGAAACAGATCATGAACAACAAGCGTCAGGGTACACACAAAGCCAAGGAGCGTAGTGAGGTCAAGGGAAGTACCAGGAAGATCAAACGTCAGAAGGGAACCGGTACCGCACGTTTTGGGGACATCAAGAACCCTTTATTCAGGGGAGGTGGACGTGTATTTGGTCCCAGGCCCAGGACTTACGGTGGCAAACTGAACCGCAAGGTGAAGGATCTGGCCCGCAGATCTGCCCTGGCCTACAAAGTGCAGAACAAGCAGTTGATGGTGGTGGAGGACTTCACCATGGAATCCCCCAAGACCAGTGAATTTGCCATTATTCAAAAGAACCTGAAACTGGACGACAAAAAGTCACTCTTCGTCATTAACGAAAGAAATAAAAACGTATATTTGTCGTCGCGAAATTTACAGAATTCAAAAGTTATAACACTCTCAGAATTAAATACATACGAAATAATGAATGCTTCAGCATTGTGTTTTGTAGAGAGTTCACTTGACGTTCTGCAAAAGAATGCTTAATCGTAAGAGATCATGAATATTTTAATTAAGCCCATAGTAACCGAGAAGATGACTGCCCAGGGGGAAGACTTCAACCGCTACGGATTTGTGGTAAAGAAAGACGCCAACAAACTGGAGATCAAGCAGGCAGTTGAAGAGCTTTACAATGTAAAGGTCTCGGAAGTGAATACCATGAGGTATGCCGGAAAACGCAAGCAGCGTTACACCAAGAGTGGTGTCACAGTTGGAAAAACTTCCTCTTACAAGAAGGCTGTGGTTACCCTGGCCGAAGGTGAAGTAATTGATTTTTATAGCAACATTTAGGAAAGATGGCAATCAAAAAATACAAACCCACAACCCCAGGTCAGCGTTTCAAGGAGATTTCCTCCTATGATGATCTGACTCCGGGAGCAAAGCCTGAGAAGTCGCTGCTGAAGCCCATTAAGAAAAGTGGCGGACGTAATAATACCGGTAAAATGACCATGCGCTATATGGGTGGCGGTCACAAGAAGAGGTATCGTCTCATCGACTTCAAGAGAGACAAGGACAACATGGAGGCCACGGTGAAGAGCATCGAGTATGATCCCAACCGCTCCGCACGCATTGCACTGGTGGTATATGCTGACGGTGAAAAGCGTTATGTCCTTGCTCCTGAAAAGATTGTAGTAGGACAAAAAATCATGTCTGGCGAGAGTGTGGCACCAGAAAGGGGGAACACACTTCCTCTGGCCAACATTCCCCTGGGAACGGATGTTCACAACATTGAACTGAAGCCGGGCAAAGGCGGAATGCTTGCCAGAAGTGCCGGTTCTTACGGAACCCTTACTTCCAGGGACGGTAAGTATGCCATCATCAAGCTTCCTTCCGGGGAATCAAGGATGGTTCTGACCACCTGCCGTGCCACCATTGGTGTTACATCCAATGGGGACCACGGACTGGAGAAATCCGGTAAAGCAGGGCGTTCACGCTGGAAGGGACGCCGTCCCCGTGTACGCGGTGTTGCCATGAACCCGGTGGATCACCCCATGGGTGGTGGTGAAGGACGCGCCTCGGGTGGACACCCCAGGTCGAGAAGCGGGATGCCTGCCAAAGGTTACAAAACCCGCTCCAAGAAGAAATATTCAGACAGGTACATTGTTGAAAAGAGAAAAACAAAAAAATAAGATAGCATGAGCCGTTCACTGAAAAAAGGACCATTTATCGATTTCAAGCTGGAGAAGCGCGTTCTGGATATGAACGACACCGGGAAGAAGTCAGTGATCAAAACCTGGTCGAGAAGGTCTGTGATCTCTCCGGATTTTGTGGGCCACACCGTCGCCGTACACAATGGCAACAAGTTCATCCCGGTATATGTTACTGAGAACATGGTGGGACACAAACTGGGTGAATTTGCCCCTACCCGCATGTTCAGGGGTCATGGTGGAAAGCAGAGATAATATTTAATCCAAGGAAGAAATGGGTGCAAGAAAAAGAAATAGAGCGAATCAGTTAAAGGAGGAAAGGCAGAGTAAGTATTACGCCGTTTTGCGTAACTGTCCGACTTCTCCCCGCAAAATGCGACTGGTAACAGATATGATCTCTGGTGTGGAGGTCAACAAGGCACTGGATATGCTAAAATTCAGTTCCAAAGAAGCTTCCCGCAAAGTGGAGAAGCTCCTGCTATCGGCCATTGCCAACTGGCAGACCAAGAACGAAGGAGCAAAGATTGAAGAGAGCAACCTGGTGGTAAAAGAGGCTTTCGTTGACCAGAGCAGGACCCTCAAAAGGATTCAGCCGGCACCTCAGGGCAGGGCTCACAGGATCAAGAAGCGTTCCAACCACGTGACTGTGGTGATTGGCAGCAAGAATGCCGTCGAAGAACAAGAAGTTTTACAAGAACAAGAAAATCAAGCATAGATGGGACAAAAAGTAAATCCGATAGGTAATCGCCTGGGAATCATCAAAGGATGGGATTCCAACTGGTACGGTGGAAAAGACTATTCTACCAAGCTTGTTGAGGACCACAAGATCAGGGAATACCTGAATGCCCGTCTGGCCAAAGCCAGCATTTCCAAGATTATCATTGAGCGTACGCTGAAGCTCATCACTGTTACCGTGAACACAGCCCGTCCGGGCATCATCATTGGTAAAGGCGGACAAGAAGTGGACAAGCTGAAGGAGGAATTGAAGAACATCACCAAAAAAGAGGTTCAGATCAACATCTTCGAGGTAAAGCGTCCCGAACTGGATGCCACCATTGTTGCCAACAATATTGCCCGTCAGGTGGAAGGCAAGATTTCCTATCGCCGGGCCATAAAAATGAGTATCGCCTCCACCATGCGCATGGGAGCTGACGGCATCAAGGTGCTGATCAGCGGTCGTCTGGGTGGTGCAGAAATGGCCCGTTCCGAGTCTTATAAGGACGGAAGGATTCCTCTGCACACACTGCGTGCCGACATCGACTACGCTCTGGCAGAAGCAAACACCAAGGTGGGTGTGCTCGGAGTCAAGGTATGGATCTGTAAAGGTGAAATTTTTGGAAAGCGCGACCTGAGTCCCAACATTGGTGCCAGCAACGTGAAACCCAAAGCTGGAAGAAGCCCCAGGAAAGACAGAAGGGATTAAGCAGGGCAGGAAATTTTAGATATAATCAGGAAAATCTCAGACAATGTTACAACCGAAGAAAACCAAATACAGGAGAATGCAGAAGGGGCGGATGAAAGGAAACGCTCAGAGGGGAAACCAGCTTGCATTCGGTTCATTTGGTATTAAAGCGATGGAATCTGATTGGATCACCGGTCGCCAGATTGAGGCAGCCCGTCAGGCCATCACCCGTCACATGAAGAGGGAAGGTCAGCTCTGGATTCGCATATTCCCGGCCAAGCCAATTACCAAGAAGCCTGCAGAAGTGCGGATGGGTAAAGGTAAAGGTGCTCCGGAAGGATTTGTTTACCCCATTACTCCGGGACGTATGATCTTTGAGCTTGAAGGCGTATCCTTTGAGGTAGCCAAGGAAGCACTGCGCCTGGGTTCACAGAAGTTTCCCATCACCACCAAATTCGTGGTTCGCAGGGATTATATTAAAGAGTAAAAATCGATCTGAAACATTAGGAAAGATGAAGAGTACAGAAATTAAAGAATTAAACATACAGGAGTTGATAGAGCGCCTCGAAAGTGAACAGAGCATGATGGTGCGAATGAAAATGAACCATGCTGTTTCTCCGCTAGACAATCCCACTAAGATCGTTGAAACACGCAAGAACATTGCAAGGTTGAAAACAGAGGTAAGGGCCAGGAAAATCAAGGAGAAGTCCGAAAAGTAATTAACTATGGAAACTACAAGAAATACAAGACGCGAACGTGTGGGTGTTGTAGTAAGCAACAGCATGGAGAAGTCCATTGTGATCACTGTGAAGCAGAAGATCAAGCACCCCATCTACGGTAAATTCGTGAACAAGACCTCCAAGTTCATGGCTCATGATGAGGAAAACACATGCAATGTGGGCGATACTGTGAAGATCAGTGAGACCAGGCCCCTGAGCAAGAGCAAAAGGTGGAGATTAGTAGAAATTATCGAAAGAGCTAAGTAATCATGGTACAACAAGAGAGTAGATTAGCCGTAGCCGATAACAGCGGAGCCAAAGAGGTTCTCGTTATCCGCGTACTTGGCGGAACAAAAAAGCGCTATGCTTCCATCGGAGACAAGGTTGTTGTATCCGTCAAGAGTGCCATTCCTTCAGGTGAAGTGAAGAAGGGGACCGTTTCGAAGGCGGTGATCGTGAGAACCAAGAAGGAGGTCAGACGCAAAGATGGATCGTATATCCGCTTTGACGACAACGCCGTGGTATTGCTCAACAACGTGGACGAGATGCGTGGGACCCGTATTTTCGGGCCTGTTGCAAGGGAACTCAGAGACGGCTATATGAAGATCGTTTCACTGGCTCCGGAGGTATTGTAAAATAGTTAATGATCAATCTCATGCAGAAGAAATTACATATTAAAAAAGGTGACCAGGTGATCGTCAACAGTGGCGAGTACAAGGGACAGAAAGGTCGCGTCCTGGACGTGAATCGTGACAAGGACCGGGCCATCGTAGAAGGTGTGAACATGGTATCGAAACACACCAAACCCAACGCCAAGAGTCCCCAGGGTGGAATTACCAGGCAGGAAGCTCCTGTACACATTTCCAACCTGAACCTGGTGGATCCTTCCAGTGGAGAAGCCACCAGGATAGGTAGAAAACTCAATGATAAAAACAAATTAGTGAGATACGCTAAAAAATCAGGTGAGGAGATCAAATAAGATGGACAAGAAATACATACCCAATTTGCAGAAGAAATACCTTGACGAGATTGTTCCTGCATTGAAAGAGCAGTTCGGATACTCGTCCGTGATGCAAACACCGCGTCTGCAGAAGATCGTGCTCAACAGTGGTGTCGGACAGGCGATTGCTGACAAGAAACTGATTGACGTGGCTCAGGAGGAGCTTAGCCATATTACAGGGCAGAAAGCGGTTCAGACCATCTCTACCAAGGACATTTCAAACTTCAAACTTCGCCGCGGCATGCCCATCGGTGTGAAGGTTACCCTTCGCCGCGAACGTATGTATGAATTCCTGGAGCGTCTGATCTCGGTGGCTTTACCCAGGATCCGCGACTTTAAAGGTGTTTCTTCAAAGTTAGACGGACGTGGCAACTACACCTTGGGAATCACCGAGCAGATCATCTTTCCCGAGATCGACATCGACAAGATCAGCAAGATCATGGGACTGGAGATCACCTTTGTGACTTCGGCCTCTACCGACGAGGAGGGAGCAGCTCTGCTGAAAGCATTTGGTATTCCGTTTAAAAACGATAAAAAATAGAGCAATGGCCAAAGAATCAATGAAAGCTCGTGAAGTGAAGCGTCAGAAACTGGTTGAAAGGTACGCTGAGAAAAGAGCAAAACTGAAAGCCGAGGGCGATTATGTGTGACTGAGCAGACTGCCCAGGAACTCCAACCCCATCAGGCTTCACAACCGTTGTAAACTGACCGGCCGTCCCAAGGGATATATGCGTCAGTTCGGTATCAGCAGGATTACCTTCAGGGAGATGGCTTCCGAAGGACTGATCCCCGGAATTAAGAAAGCCAGCTGGTAGATTTTGGTATAAGAATATTTAAAGAGAGATAGAAATGACAGATCCGATTGCAGATTATCTGACCCGCATCCGAAATGCTGTGATGGCCAAACACAAAGTGGTAGAGATTCCTGCTTCCAATATGAAGAAGGACATGACCAAGATTCTTTTCGAGAAAGGATATATCCTGAACTATAAATTTGAAGAGGAAGGTCCACAGGGAAGCATCAAGATTGCCTTGAAATACAATCCTGAGACTAAAATGAATGCCATCAAATCACTGAAACGCATTAGCAAGCCAGGTTTGAGGAAGTATGTGGACGGCCACCATCTTCCAAGAGTACTTAACGGACTCGGTGTGGCCATTTTGTCAACATCCCAGGGTTTGATGACCGATAAGGAAGCCCGCAACCTGGGTATTGGCGGGGAAGTACTTTGTTACGTATATTAATTGATTAAGAGGATAAGCAAATGTCAAGGATAGGAATATTACCCATCGACATACCTGCTGGTGTTACCATCGAGGTAAGTGAGGATAACCTGGTGACTGTAAAGGGACCCAAGGGTGAGCTGCAGCAGCGGGTGGATAAGAACATCACTGTGAAGGTGGAAGAGAACCAATTGATCGTTTCCAGATCCACTGAGGAGACGGACCACAAAGCGAAGCATGGACTCTACCGTTCGCTGGTGAACAACATGGTAACAGGTGTTTCAGTAGGCTACACCATTCAGCAGGAGCTGGTAGGTGTTGGTTACAGGGCCGAGGTAAAAGACGGGAACAGACTGGAACTCAGTCTTGGATATTCCCATGATATCTACATTCAGATGCCCGATGAGGTAAAGGTGGAAGCCAAAACCGAACGTCGTCAGAATCCAGTAATCACCCTGACAAGCATCGACAAACAACTGATTGGAGAGGTGGCTGCCAAAATTCGCTCCCTCCGTCCGCCGGAGCCTTACAAAGGCAAAGGCATCAAGTTTGTGGGCGAGCAGCTGAGAAGAAAAGCAGGTAAAACTGCAAGTGCATAGCAATAGCAAGGTAAAAGGTAAAAGTGGAAAGGAAAAAGTACTTTTCATTTACCAGGAAAAAAGTTAAAAAGATAAACAACGATTAAGATGGCTTTAACTAAAGCAGGAAGAAGGCAGAGAATCAAGTACAGGATCCGCAAAAGGCTGTCCGGTAGTGACGCACGTCCCCGGATGACTGTATTCCGCAGCAACAAGCAGATCTATGTTCAACTGGTGGACGACGTAAGCGGTGTGACACTGGGTTCAGCTTCTTCCAAAGAAAAGGAGATTGCCTCTAAAAAGGTGAACAAGATCGAGCAGGCCAAACTGGTGGGTCAGCGCATTGCTGAGATCGCAAAGGAAAAAGGAATTGAAACAGTCGTATTTGACCGAAACGGCTATCTGTACCATGGCAGGGTGAAGAATTTAGCAGATGCTGCCAGGAAAAGCGGACTTAAATTATAAGAAAAGATATGTCAACAGGTATCAGAAAAGTTAAGACAAGTGACCTTGAGTTAAAAGACCGCCTGGTAAGCATCCAGCGTGTAACGAAGGTAACCAAGGGTGGTCGTACCTTTAGTTTTTCGGCCATCGTTGTGGTGGGTAACGAGGGAGGTATCGTAGGCCATGGTCTGGGGAAAGCCAACGAAGTAACCACTGCCATTGCCAAAGGAGTTGAGGATGCCAAGAAGAACCTGATCAAGGTACCCATCATCAACGGGACCATTCCCCACGAGCAGTATGGCAAGTATGGTGGAGCCAAGGTGTTTATTAAGCCTGCTTCCAGTGGTACCGGCGTGAAGGCTGGTGGTGCGATGCGTGCCGTTCTGGAGAGTGTGGGTGTGAAGGATGTACTGGCCAAATCCAAGGGTTCGTCCAATCCCCACAACCTGGTGAAGGCCACCTTTGATGCACTTCTTGAGCTGAGGGATGCTAAGACAGTGGCCCAGCAGAGGATGGTGAGTCTTGACAAAGTTTTTAACGGATAATTCAATCATACGATGGGAAAAATTAAGGTTACCCAGGTAAAAAGTGCCATCAAGAAGCCGCTGAGGCAGAAGAGAACTCTGGAGGCACTAGGTCTCAGGAAACTGCACCAGACCATTGAAGTGGAAGCCACTCCTCAGATAAGGGGAATGGTTGCAAAGGTCTTACACCTGGTGAAAGTAGAGGAAAGTGGCAAGTAGCAAGTAGCAAGTAAAAAATATATATAAGATGGAATTAAGCAACTTAAAACCAGCAAAGGGTTCTACCAAGAACAGGAAGAGGATCGGTCGCGGACAGGGTTCCGGAACAGGTGGTACTTCAACAAAAGGCCACAAAGGACAGAAGTCCCGTTCGGGTTACTCCCGGAAGACCGGTTTCGAAGGTGGACAGATGCCACTGCAGCGCAGAGTTCCCAAATTTGGTTTTAAAAATATCAACCGCAAGGAGTACAAGGGGATCAACATCAGTACCCTTCAGGACTTGGCCGAAGCCAAAAAGATTTCAGACATCGATGTGGATGTGCTGATCGAAGCCGGACTGGCAAGGAAGAATAGCCTTGTTAAGATCCTGGGTAATGGCGAACTGAAGGCGAAACTGAATGTGAAAGCCCACGCGTTTTCCAAATCAGCAGTTACAGCCATTGAGGCGGCGAAAGGGACTGTAGAGAAAATCGATTGATTTAGCTGAGCTACTATGAAAAAGTTTATTGAAACTATACGAAATATCTGGAAGATTGAGGATCTGAGGGCCAGGTTAATCTATACCCTTGGGATCATCCTGATCTATCGTCTGGGAACCCATATTGTACTTCCCGGCATCGATCCTGTGATGATCGCCGATATGGCAAAAAACCGCCAGGCAGGATCAGGGATTCTCGATCTGCTTAACCTCTTTACAGGAGGAGCCTTTGCCAGGGCTTCCATATTCGGTCTGGGGATCATGCCTTACATCTCGGCCTCCATCGTGGTGCAGCTGCTGGGTATTGCAGTTCCTTACTTCCAGAAATTGCAACGTGAAGGAGAGAGTGGAAGAAGGAAGATTAACCAGATCACCAGGTACCTGACCTTAGCCATTCTGGTTCCCCAGGGACTAAGTTATATTACCAGTCTTCGTTACCAACTTCCAGCAGAGGCTTTCTCACCGACTTTTTCCCGCATGGCGGCCATGATGATCCTCACCGCAGGAACCATGTTCATTATGTGGCTGGGAGAAAAGATCACAGACAAGGGAATCGGTAACGGGATCTCACTGATCATCATGATCGGGATCATTGCCCGCATGCCCCAGTCGCTGGGTATTGAGTTTATTTCCAGGCTCGAGCAGCAGGGTGGAGGTCTGGTGGCCTTCCTGGTGGAAATCCTGGTTCTCTGGGTCGTATTTATGGGAACCATCCTCCTGGTACAGGGTACCCGAAGGATACCGGTACAATATGCCAAACGCATTGTGGGTAACAAGCAATATGGCGGGGTGCGCCAGTACATTCCCCTGAAGGTGAATGCCGCTGGGGTAATGCCCATCATCTTTGCCCAGGCTTTCATGTTTATCCCCATCACCGTGGCAGGATTTGCCAAGGCCGATGCAGCATCCGGTTTTGCCGCCGTGTTCAGTAATCCCGTTGGATTCTGGTACAATTTCACCAATGCCATGCTCATCATCCTGTTCACCTATTTCTATACTGCCATTACTGTGAATCCCACGCAAATGGCCGAGGATATGAAAAAGAATGGTGGGTTTATTCCTGGGGTAAAACCGGGTCGTAAAACTGCCGATTTCCTGGATTCAATCATGTCCAGGATCACCCTTCCGGGATCATTTTTCCTGGCTTTTGTGGCCATTATGCCCGCCTTCGCGATGATGGCAGGCATCAATCAGAGTTTTGCCCAGTTCTTCGGTGGAACCTCCCTCCTGATCATGGTGGGTGTGATCCTCGATACCCTGCAGCAGATTGAAAGCCACCTGCTGATGCGTCACTACGACGGTTTGACCAAGTCGGGCAGGATTAAGGGCCGGACCGGCAGCGCAGCTGCCATATAGTACAGAATGAACGTTCTTTGATGATTTTAATAAAGACTGCGGAAGAAATTGAGTTGATGCGAGAGAGCAATCAGCTGGTTTCAAAAACACTGGGTGAGCTTGCCAAGTATATCAAGCCGGGAGTGTCCACCGAAAGTCTCGATCGTGTTGCATTTACCTTTATCCGCGACCACGGGGCTGTCCCCGGATTCCTTGGATACCAGGGATATCCAAAGACACTCTGTACTTCCGTGAATTCGGAAGTGGTACACGGGATCCCTTCAGAGAAAGTGATCCTGAAAGATGGCGACCTTATTTCGGTCGACTGCGGTGTGGTCAAGGAGGGATTTTACGGAGATACAGCTTTCAGCTTCGAAGTAGGAGAAGTGAGTCTGGAGGTCCGCAAGCTTTTAGACACAACACGCGAATGCCTGATCAAAGGGATTGAGATGGCCGTGGATGGAAACCGGGTGGGAGACATTGGGTACGCCGTTCAGCAGCACGCCGAGAGCAGCGGATACAGTGTGGTGAGAGAGATGGTGGGACACGGACTAGGGCGCCACATGCATGAAGCTCCCGAAGTGCCCAACTACGGCAGAAGGGGATCTGGCCATAAATTGAAAAAGGGCATGGTGATCTGTATCGAACCCATGATTAACATGGGACGGAGGCAGATCCGACAGGAGCCCGACGGATGGACCATTCGCGCAGCAGATAATAAACCCTCTGCCCATTTTGAACTGGCAGTGGCAATAGATAAAGGAGAAGCAGATATTTTATCGACCTTCTCATATATTGACGAAGTTTTAAGCAAACAGAGCAACTAAATGGCAAAACAGGCTTCTATTGAGCAAGATGGTGTAATCACCGAAGCACTGTCGAATGCAATGTTCCGGGTAGAACTGGAAAATGGACATGTTATTACGGCCCATATCTCAGGAAAGATGAGAATGCATTATATCAAATTGTTGCCAGGCGACAGGGTGAAGGTGGAGATGTCTCCCTACGACCTGACCAAAGGAAGGATAAGTTTTCGCTACAAATAGTAGAAAGGTGAAAGTGAAAAGTGAAAAGTGAAAAGATATTATATAGACTATCATGAAAATTAGAGCATCTGTAAAAAAGCGTAGCGCTGACTGCAAAATCGTCAGAAGGAAAGGACGCTTGTACGTAATTAATAAGAAGAATCCCAAGTTTAAACAACGTCAGGGATAAAGATTTTTTTTAAAAACATTAAGAAAGCATTATGGCTAGAATAGTTGGTGTTGATCTGCCCAAAAACAAAAGAGGTGAAATAAGCCTGAC
>SPBY01000450.1 GCA_004525825.1 Bacteroidia bacterium | reverse complement strand
CTTCCGGAACTTCCAGCTGCTTTCTGTACCAGCCTGTACCACCCCGGAAATACCCTGTATTTATTGCACCCACTGCACTGGAATCGAGCGGACTTCCCGTCCCCGGAATATCTTCAATGCTCCAGTCATGAGGTAGATCCAGGATCCTCCAGGAGTTGTCATCCATCTCTAAAGCTTCCCCGTCCTCCAGATCACCCAGGTGGAACCTCCACTCTTTGTCAAGGAGGACTGAGCTTCGTGGAGAGGTGTCGGACTTTACATTGGAGCAGCCCCAAGCCAGGAGCGTGATCGCTATGCCAATGATAATGTGTATGTTGAACTTTCGCATAATGGATGTTTTTTATATTCAATTAAGCTTACAAGACGTAATTAATAGGCCATGAGGTCCATCTTTCGCACCCGGGCTTCCAGGTAGTAATAATCTGCATAGTTTATGGGCACATCCACTTCCGAATCCGTGGGTTTGGCGCCTACCGAGTGTCCCAGGATAAAACCGTAGTTCTCGCCCGGAGCAGAGGCATAGGTGCTACTCAGGCTCTCCATGATCTTGTTTGCTTGATGGTAGTAGATGTCTCCCTTTTCAGAATAGGTGCATAGTTCGTAAAGCGCGGAAGCCATGATGGCAGCGGCCGAAACATCCCTGGGCTCATCAGGAATTCCCGGTGCATCAAAGTCCCAATAGGGAACCATGTCGTCCGGAAGGTTGGGATGCTCGAGAAGGAAGTCCGCGATCTTCTCAGCCTGCTTCAGGAAATCTTTGTTTTTGGTGAAGCGGTAGGTCATGGTATAGCCATAAAGTCCCCAAGTCTGTCCTCGTGCCCAGGACGACTCATCGGCATAGCCCTGGTGGGTATTCTTCTGTCGTACCTCCCCGCTTATGGTATCGTAATCGACCACATGTACCGAACTGTTGTCGGGACGGAAATGATTCTTCATGGTAGTCAGGGCATGGTTTACTGCAATGTCATAATAGACCGAATCACCGGTCTTTTGGGTGGCCCAGAACAGCAGCTCCAGGTTCATCATGTTGTCAATGATTACCGGGCACTGCAAGTTTTCCTGGTTGAAGTTCCACGACCGGATGCATCCCACATTCTCGTAGTACCGGGCAATAAGCGTCTTTGCCGATTGCACCAGCACCGGGATATAGTCCGGATTGGAAGTCAGATGAAGGGCATTCCCAAAACTGCAAAACATCCTGAATCCCACATCGTGGTCGGATCCGTTGAACTGCTCATCCTCCAGGGTGGCCGTATACTTAATTGCTTTCTCTTTCCATTCGGGCTGACCTGTCATTTCAAACATGTACCAAAGCACCCCGGGATAAAATCCACTGGTCCAGTCCCCGGTTGAGCAAAGGCTCAGCGAGCCATCCTTGTTGATGGTCCTGGGCATCACAAGCATTTGTCCATTGGGGGTGGTGGGATCTTCCGCCTGCACTTTCAGGATATTTTCGTCCAGCAGGCGCAGTTGTAATACAATCTGGTCCGGGGTAATGGGAGTGGATTTCTCGACCGGTGCTGGTCCCTTACAGGCAACGAATATCAAAGGAAATGCAATTAGCAGTAATGCGGATTTTCTAATCATTGTTGATTCTTTAAAGCTTAGTTCAAGTAATTTTCTCTCAGGTATTCCGGATCCCAGTCCGGATTGGGATCCATCCCTTCGGCACCTATTTCATCCTGCCAACTATGCAGCAGTTCCATCATTTCTTGGGCTTTTTCGGGCATCTGCTCTACCAGGTTGATGCTTTCTCCCAGATCTTCCTCCAGGTTGTAGAGTTCTACCAGGCCAGGATCGAAAAACTCAATCAATTTGAAATCTCCCAGCCTCACAGCTGCTCCAGGCTTTCCTCCCTGGTTGCTGTAATGCGGATAGTGCCAGAAAATCGGCCGTTCCTCCAATTCTCCTTGACCTGTTAGTAAAGGCACCAGGCTGATCCCGTCCTTGTGCTGATCCGGCATTAGATCCACCCCTGCCATTTCCAGGAGGGTGGGATAAAAATCGGTGCTGGTCACCGGCACATCAGAAACGGTGCCTTCTGAACCGGAACCTGGCCAGAGGATAAACATCGGTTCACGGATTCCTCCTTCGTAGAGCCAGCCTTTCCCGGCTCTCAATGGAAGATTGGAGGTGGGTGATCCCTCCGAAGTGGACAAACCCCCATTGTCGGACATGAAAATTACAATGGTATTCTTGTCCAATTCCAGCTCTTCCAGTTTCTTCATCAACCTTCCAACATTGGTATCGAGGGTCTCGATCATGCTCGCATACACAGGATGTCCTTGTTGCACTCGTTCCACAAATCTTCCTCCAGGGGCAGCATATTTGATCCATTCCCGGTCGGTGGTCTCCATGGCATCCGGATCCAATGCCATGGCCTCCATCTTTTTCTCGTACTTTTCGATCAGCTCGGGTTTTCCCTGCTGGGGATTGTGAACCGTATAAAAGGAGAGATAGAGAAAGAAAGGTTCCTTCCCCCGCTCCTCCAGGAAACGGATCGACTCGTCGGTGAGCCGGTCGGTGAGGCACTCCCCCTCGGGACCACTTTTCAACCTCGGGTTAATATAAGGGCTGAAATAGCCTCCCCCGGGGGAGCCCACACTCCAACCACCCTTGTTGATATCAAATCCCTGGTACTCGGGCCAGTAGATGGAGTCCTGTCCCAGGTGCCATTTCCCGGCAAAAAAAGTCTGGTACCCTTCCGCTTTCAAAGCTTCGGCGATGGTCACCTCCTCCAGTTTCATCTCCAGATCAAAATCACGCGACAGAAGTTTGTCACCAGGCAAGCCGGGACTATAGCTCTGTCTTCCGGCAATCCAGTCGGTAACCCCGATCCTGGCCGGATATTTCCCGGTCATGATGCTGGCCCTGGTAGGCGAGCACACCGGGCAGGCAGCATAGGCACTGGTGAATCGCATGGACCCCGCTGCCAGTCGGTCGATGTTGGGAGTTTCATGAAAAGTGCTGCCATAACATCCCAGGTCAACCCAGCCCAGATCGTCCACCAGGATGAAGACAAAGTTGGGTTGCACCTGGGAGATGTCTGGATTTGAGCAGGAGTGTCCTATAAGAAATGCCAGTGTAAAAAGGGTGCAGATTTGGTATTTCATATTCGATCAAATTTATCTTATATATCTACCTGAACCGACCGGCCCATGGATCTGATATAGTCAGCTGCCAGTTTATACTCTTCGTCCGTTTCCAGGTGCTCCATCATCAGGGGTACATCCTCCAGTTTTGCCAGTTCCCGGAGGAAGGATCCATAATCGAGGGTTCCAAGACCCGCTCTGATCTCATCTAGCTGGGGGATGTAATTGTGCTCCCTCAAAGTGATCTCTTTTGCATGACAGCTTTTTATATGGGGACCCAGTACAGCAAACATTTCCCTGATCAGTTTTCCATTGTTGTAGTAATCCTGCGGAGAGGTGATCATATTCACCGGATCGAGATGCACCCCAAAGGAAGACCGGTCAATG
>SPBY01000474.1 GCA_004525825.1 Bacteroidia bacterium | reverse complement strand
GATCAGTACCAGGCTCATGAGATCGGCAGCCACCGCCACGGCTATCTCCTTCTCGTGGGCCGACGCGGTGAAAGCGGAATAGTCCCGGATTTCACCATCGGCAGCAGGATACTGGATAAGCGATCCGAACATGGAGCCATCTAGTTCCACCTCCCGGTAAGAGCCAAAGATCAATTCAATACCCAGGGATTCGGCCCTGGTGATCAATACTGCTTTGGTTTGCGGAAATATATTCTCATCCACAAAGAAGTTGTTCCGACCCTCTTTCACGGCTGACCTGGAACGGGCATTGAAAAGCATGATCATGGCCTCAGCGGCAGCTGAAGATTCATCAAGCAGGGAAGCATTGGCAATTTCCAGCCCGGTCAGTTCCATGATCACCGTCTGGTAATTGAGCAGTGCTTCGAGCCTTCCCTGAGAGATTTCAGCCTGGTAAGGTGTGTAGGAGGTATACCAGTTCGGATTCTCCAGGATATTGCGCTGAATGACCGGAGGAAGGATGGTGTTATAAAAACCAAGGCCCATATAGGTCCTGAACCTAAGGTTCCTGCCGGCAATTTCTCTCATCCTTTCAAGGTAGGAATGTTCGTCCATGGCATCAGGCAGGTTCATGAACTGGCTCCTGAGAATGGCTTTGGGGATGGTCCTAGAAACCAGTTCATCCATGGTTCCGACTCCGATTGTTTCCAGCATTTCTTTAATCTCGGACTGCCGGGGGCCCAGGTGACGCTGACTAAACAGATCAGATTTCATAAGATGGCAATAAGTTTTTTGCGCTAGGATTTCACTTCAGACCGCAAATATAGATAAACCTGCTTTTATTAAAGATGAAGGGAATCATGTTATTCAACCATGGTCAGAAATGGATTTCCGATGGCTTCATTTCCGATGCTTGAGGGATCGCCGTGTCCTGGATAAACTATGGTCCCGGGGGGCAGGGTCAGCAGCCGGTTACGGATGGCATGGATCAGCGTATCATAATCGCCCCCGGGAAGGTCGGTGCGTCCGATGCTTCCCTGGAAGAGAGCGTCTCCGGTAATTACAAACCCTCCTTCAGGTGAATAGAAAGAAAGACTTCCGGGTGAATGGCCGGGTACCAGTATGGCATGAAGCGATACCCCATTTAATGGGATGAGGTCATTATCGCTCACCTCTTCATCGATCCCGTTTATGGGTTCGACTTTTAATCCATAGATCTCGCCCATGAGGGGTGCATTGTTCAGAAGTCCCGACTCATTCTGGTGAGCCCGCAAGGGGAGATTATAGTTCTGCTGAAGATGTTTTACCCCCAGAATATGATCCACGTGACAATGGGTATTTATCTGCCCGGTCAGCTTCAGTCCATTCTCAGAAATATATGCATCAAAACGGGCTTCTTCTTCCGGCGAATAGAAGGCCGGATCCACCACCAGACAATTTCCTTCTTCATCCCTGACCAGGTAGGTGTTGACCTGGAAGGCGTTGAATACATGAGACTCTACTGTAATCATATCATTGGTTTTTACCCCTTAAGAGGGGAACAAAGGAAAAATGGCCATGTTCGGTACGTTGGTACTGGTCTTCAGACTCCCTGAGCACCCGGATCATCCTTTGCCCCTTGCTGTCTCCTTCAGGGATGACCAGGATCCCCCCAATAGCAAGTTGCTTGAGCAGGCTTTGCGGAATTACAGGAGCCGCAGCGGTGACCAGAATCCGGTCGAAGGGCATAAAGGATGGCAGGCCCTCGTAACCGTCGCCGTAAAAGAAGAGCGGTTTATAGTTCAAGGGCCCGAGTGTTTTCTGTGCATCAAGAAAAAGCTGTCTTTGGCGTTCGATGGTGTAGACCCTGGCACCCAATTCCAGCAGGACAGCAGTTTGGTATCCCGAACCTGTTCCCACCTCAAGTACCTTGAGATGCTTTTGTACAGTCAGCAATTCGGTTTGAAAGGCCACAGTGTAGGGCTGCGAGATGGTTTGTCCGGCGGCAATTGGAAAAGCTTTATCTGTGTATGAGAAATTGATAAAGCTGCTGTCCATAAACAGGTGTCGTGGAACACGTCCGATGGCTCCCAGCACCTCTTCACTAACGATTCCCTTGTCCCTGATGGAGTCAACCAGCTTTTTTCTTAACCCTTTGTGCCTGTAGCTGTCTGTCTGTCCCATTTGAAGTGGTAAATATAATTTATATTCTTTAACATGATGGGTGTTTTTTTTGACAGGCCATGCAATTTTTCTTTAGCAAATCGGGTTATCATTTATAGAGGTCAACCAACTGAATGAAGAACCACAAGAAACAAAGAGTACTGTACATCCTGTTTGACTTCCTGGCAGCATCTTCTGCCTGGATTCTTTTTTACCTTTTCAGGAAGATTCAGATTGAGCCACAGGTATTTGGTATGGATGTGCCCATCACACTGGATACCCAATTCTGGGCCGGTGTTTTTGGTTTGCCATTTGCCTGGATTGTGTTTTACCATTTCACTGGGTTTTACAACAGTATATATCACCGCTCCAGGCTGGACGATTTTATTCGCACCCTGATGAGTTCACTGTTGGGTGTCATTGTCATTTTTTTCGTGCTGATCCTGGATGATATCATCGTGGATTATACAAACTACTACAGTTTGTTTTTTGCCTTGTTCCTGCAACACTTTACCCTGACCCTTATCCCCAGGATGATACTGACCGGCCAGACAGTTTCAAGGGTTCACAAACGGAAAATCACTTTTAGGACGGTTATGATAGGAAGCAATGAAAATGCCGTAGAACTTTATAAAGAGATACAAGATCAGAAGAAATCGAACGGACATGAGATCCTGGGATTCATCAATGTGAACCAGAAGGAGCACTACCAGCTACAGGATTACATGGTACACCTGGGCAGCTACCAGAATATGGAAGCCATCCTGCTGGAGAATAAGGTGGAGGAGGTGATTGTAGCCCTGGATCCTTCTGAACATGGAATAATAGGGGATGTGGTTAGCCGGCTTTCCTTAATGGATGTGGGCGTGAGTGCCATACCGAGCATGACCGATATACTCACCGGTAAGGTGAAAAGCACCACCATCTTTGGCATCCCCCTGCTGGAAGTGAGCCATGAACTGATGCCGGCCTGGCAGCAGAATTTTAAACAAATCATGGACATGGTACTATCCGTATTCTCATTGATCATCCTTTTACCATTGATCCTGGTACTGAGCATTGGCGTGAAGCTCTCTTCACCTGGTCCGGTCCTGTATACCCAGAGCAGGGTGGGACGATATGGAAGGAAATTCAGGATATTCAAGTTCCGTTCCATGTATCACAATTCGGAAGAGAACGGACCGGAACTCTCTTCCAAACATGATCCAAGAGTGACCCGCTTTGGACAGATGATGCGGAGACACCGT
>SPBY01000546.1 GCA_004525825.1 Bacteroidia bacterium | reverse complement strand
CTCTTGTCCACGGGTCACCACCACCTCGTCGGCAAAAGACTCGGCATGGATCAAAGTAATTCCTTCATTAACTACAGCTCCATCTTCCACCTGCAGCGAACCTGTGAATAAGGCCAGGGTGGTATCGTTGTAGAAAGTCCTGCTCAGCAAAATGCGATCACTTTCATTGCTTTCCAGATAGCTGCCTTCCAGGATCTGCAGGTCGGCTTGTTCAAAACGGTTTTCGATCTTCTCGTTCCATACCCCTGAGGACAGAAGTACCAGGCCTGTAATGGTACAAATGATGATGGTATCGATAAAGGGCTCCAGGATGGCTACCATTCCCTCGGAAACCGGTTCCTGGGCCTTGGCGGCGCTGTGGGCGATGGGTGCAGATCCCTGTCCCGCCTCATTGGAGAATAGTCCCCGGTTCACTCCTTTGTTAAAAGTGAATGCAAATCCGGCTCCCAGGAACCCTCCTATGGCGGCACTTCCCGTAAAGGCATCCGTAAAGATGGATCCCAGGGAGGGAAGGATGTTCTGGTAGTTGGTGGCAATCACCAGCAGTGCTCCCGTCAGGTAAATAAATGCCATGGCGGGCACCAGGGTGGAGGTCACCTTGGCAATTCGTTTAATCCCCCCGATGATCACCAGGCCGAGCAAAACCGCCAGCACCCCACCGGTAAGGGCATGGTTGATCCCGAAGGAGGAGAACATGGAACCGGAGATGCTGTTGATCTGGGGGAGACTTCCTGTTCCAAAGGAAGAAAGGATGGTAGCAAAAGCAAAAAAGCCTCCCAACCAGACTCCGGTTCTGATGATCTTTCCCTTCCGGGTGGTGATGTTCATCCGCTTGTGCATATAGTACATTGGTCCGCCCGAGATGGAACCATCGGGCAAAATATCCCTGTATTTGTGGGAGATAAGGACCTCCACGAACTTGGTACACATACCAAGCAGTGCTGTAATCAGCATCCAGAAAAGTGCCGCCGGACCTCCCAGGTGGATGGCCAGAGCCACGCCGGCTATGTTTCCTGTTCCCACGGTACCCGATAATGCCGTGGTAAGAGCCTGGAAGTGGGAAGTGTCTCCGATATCTTCCTTTCGGTCAAATTTTCCTTTGACAATGCGGATGGCATGTCTGAAATACCTGAATTGGGGCAATCCAAGATAAAAAGTGAAGAAGACACCGGTGCCCAGCAGAAAATAAACAAACCACTGGTGCCCACCCAGGTAATCATTCAGGAACAGAAGAAATTCATTGATTTTTTGCATAATGCCCGTAAAAGTAGCAATTATTTGAGAAGAGAAAAACGCCGGGAGAAAGGATTATTTGCCTATGAGGTTTGCGATCACCTTCTCCATCTGCTCCGTGGTAAAAGGTTTGGGAAGGTATTCATCGTAGCCCTCTTTCAGGAACCTGTCCCTGTCCCCCACCAATGCATGGGCCGATTGTGCCACCACTTTCAAACCCGGGTGGCGCTCACGGATGATCCTCAGGGTATCGGTCCCGCTCAATACGGGCATTTGCACATCCATTAGAACCAGGTCCGGAAGCTGAAACTGCTCCAGTATCCTGAGGGCTTCATAACCGTTTGGGGCAGTTCTTACTGAGTACCCCATCCCGTTCAGCATGGCCTGGTACAGTTCCAGGGTGTGGGGTTCATCGTCCACTGCAAGAAAGGAAATCTCCAATTTTGACTCACTTTCATGGGAAACCTGTTCCAGAGGTGGCTGATACTGCTTTTTTATGCTGGGCAACTTAAGCGGTAGTTCCACCAGGAAGAGAGAACCGCTCCCGGGTTCCGATTCTACCCATATCCTGCCCCCCATGAGTTGGACCAGATTTTTGCAGATGGCCAGGCCAAGTCCTGTCCCGCCAAATTTCCGGGTATTGGAGCCGTCGACCTGTCTGAATTGGTCAAAGATCAAATCAAAATGTTCAGGGGCAACCCCGATCCCAGTATCTCTCACATATAGCACCACAGTTTGCCCGGAAACACCCAGCTTGCATCCAATCTCCACACTGCCCTCAGCGGTAAATTTGAGAGCATTGTTGATCAGGTTTTTCAGTACCTGGGTGAGTCGGAGAACGTCGGCCTCCACTTCGCAGTCTCCCACCTCCACCTTGGTATGAATCTCCAGATTCTCTTTCTGCAAGCGTCTTGCCTCATCGCAGGCATGCTGCTTCATCTCGGCAATTAGTTCAGAAAGCAAGAGTCGGCCATAGTTCATGGTAACCTGTCCGCTCTCAATTTTGGCCAGGTCGATGTTATCGGTAATCAGCGTGAGCAGCGATTCCGAATTGCTGACAATCCTGCTCACATACAACTCCCTTTCATCGCTATCCATATCCACTTTGTTCAGCAGGTTGGAGAAGCCAATGATGGAATTCATAGGGGTTCTGATCTCGTGGGACATGTTGGCCAGAAATGCCGATTTCAGTTTGTCACTCTCTTCCGCCCGCTCCTTGGCCCTCTCCAGCTCCTTCATGGACTGCTTTCTCTCGCTAATATCCCGCATGATGAACAGAACCAGGTCCTCTTCACCTTCCTCCCCCTTGATAACGACTACTTTTGAGGACATATGCAGGTAGGTTCCGTTTTTATGCAGCACCCTGTATTCATGGGCAGAATAGCCTTTTTCGCCCAGGTCCTTACTTTCGTGATCGATCCGTTCCCGGTCCATGGGATGAATCAAAGCTTGCTGATCCAGGGTCAGGAACTCTTCCCGGGTATAGCCCAGGGATTCATAAAAAGCTGAATTCAGCAGCAATGCCTTGCCGTCCGGGGTATACAGACCGATCCGGTCATTGGCGGCCTCAAACAGGGTCTGGTAGAGCCTTTCGGTTTCCCTGAGAGCTGCTTCTGCTTTCACCCGGGGGGTTTTGTCTGCCACGATGACCAGGATCAGGTCTTCACCAGTAAGTGAATATTTATGGGCCGTGAATTCGAGCCATTTGTCT
>SPBY01000425.1 GCA_004525825.1 Bacteroidia bacterium | reverse complement strand
TAACAGTGCGAACCAGAGGTATCCCACATGGGCTAAGAGATAGAGGCCTATTCCGGAGGAAAACATGATAAAACTATCGCCCTTATTTGACAAGAACCAATCGCCGGCCATGGAAAAAAGAAAGGCGGCGCAAACAAACCAGAGATCAGGCATTGTTTTTATTCTGTGGCGGTTCAGGAAAGCAAGGATGAGTGCACAACTCCCCGGAACCGCCGCTTTGAAGAAAAATCCATACCCAGCAAGGGCGAAGTAGGCAAGTACTAATGGAATAGAAAGCAGAAAATAAGATCTCCTGATTGACATGTCCTTGATATTTATAAGGGGTAAGTTACTGATAGGGATCTAACATTAAATTAACTTCGCAGGAATTATTGAAACGCTTTATGAGTAACAAGAGAAAAGTAGTTTTAATTGTTATTGGAGGAATCCTTGGTTTGATGGTACTGTTCTTTCTACTCTTTTCTATCAATAAGCACCAATACAGCTCGAAAATTCCTGAGCTACCAGAATCCCAAACCCTTTCCTTAGCTGTGAATGACCAAATATCGGATGCATTGGCCACTGCACATCGCTTTCCTTCATCTGAAAATTTAGGAATGCTTGGAATGGTGTACCATTCAAGTGCCTACTATGAGCAGGCTGCCCAGTGCTATAAATTAGCATTAAAAAGAAACAAGTCAGAATGGATATGGAATTACTATCTCGGGTTCCTGAATATGGAAATGGGTGAATCGGAGTCCATTATAGAAAATTTCAATAGCGTAATTGAGAAAAATCCTTCTGTTCACCATGCCTGGTACTATTTGGGTGAAGAGTATAAAAATCTTAGAAAAAATGAGCTGGCAGAAAAGTCATTTTCAAAAATCTCAAGCATCCAAAATAATACTTCTGTAGGCAAGCAAGCAAGCAGATACGATTATTTTCCACTTGGCACTTATGCCATGTATCAGCTAGCCAGATTATATTTTGATACCGATCGCCTTGACCTTGCTGAACTTACATTGCACGAAATAATTCGGAATAACCGTTCATTTGGTCCTGCATACAGACTTCTCGGCAATATTTATAATGTGAATGGGGATATGCCTTTAGGTAAGCGCTATGGAGTAAGAGCGAATGACCTGGTAGTTTTTTCGCCCCCGGTGGATACATTGGTGGACAGATTGGTATTGCTATCAAGATCTGAGCTATACCTGCTGAAAAAGATTGATGAAGCTGAAAAAAGTATCTATCCCGAATGGGCCATGACGCTGGTCAATGTTGCCATGCAATATATCCCTGATAATAAATATCTGATCTCCAAGGCAATAAGAAATGGCCTTATGTTAGGTTTGGATGAGCAAGCTGCAGCTTACACCGATCAGCACATAAGGTATTTTCAGGACAATTTTACCGAGATGAATAATATGGGAATTCTGTTTTTTCAAAAAGGCTTATACCCTCAATCCATGAAGTATCTGACAAGAGCCTTGGATCTAAAACCGCAGGATGCCGATATTCAAAAAAGTCTGGCTATATGTTACTGGACTTTGGGCGATAAGCAAAAAACTCATGAAATATTGAACGGATTGGTGGAGCTTAACCAGGACAATCCTAATCTACTTGCCGATATTACCAGTATTTTATTCGATCTGGGAGAGGATGAACAAGCTATAGGCTATCTAAACCGATTGAAACAGCTTTCTCCTGAAAATCCTAAAGTGCAAAAAATGGCTGGTGCTTTGGCCGAAGAAAATGGGAACTACCAGGAGGCGGTAACTTTGTATGAATCCTCTTTCAGAAATGCTCCGGAAGATTTGGCTACCATTCGCTACCTGGGCAATGTATTGGTCAGACAAAAAATGTGGGATAAATACATCAGACATTTAAGGATGGCCCTGGATTATCACCCCAACGATCCCTACCTCCTGGAGAGGTTGGGTACCATATTGGTGATATGCCCGGATCCTGCATGGAGAGATACCAATGAAGGAAGAGATTATTCCGAAAGGGCGTTTATACATACTTCGAGCGGCTCAATGACCCTGATCTCTGCCGGACGGAGTCTTGCATTGGCTTATGCAGAGCTTGGCGATAAACAGAATGCCAATTCCATTATCAATATGACCATAAATATTGCCCGACGTGAAAGTATTTCTCAATCCTATCAGAAGGAACTTGAAAGTATTGCCCGGCGAATTCAGACCCTTGATAATTGATAGCTTGATGTTTACTTTTCAGTAAGTTTTCCATTGTTGGTCCACAGCGTGATTCTTCCCATTCGGTCAAATGGGGGATAGGTATGCATACCACCCGTAATCACATCCATCAATCCGTCGTTGTTAAAATCGCCCGGTTCACAGGTAAGAAGATGGGTAGGGTTTTTGCTGATGTCGTGCTTAATAAATTGTTTATTTCCGGTATTTTCTAACCAGATAAAACTATTCGACTCGGGTAGATCCCATATGTTGAAGGCACTCACCACCAAAAGATCCATATCCCTGTCATTATCGATGTCGGCAGCACGAACGTTTGTAGCACCTGTTAAGTTGCAGATCCTGTGAAATTCAAAATCCAGAGCTCCTTTATTCTCTAACCATTGAACACCATGCCAGGGACGGCCCTGTGGAGGAATATAATCAAATGCGTCTCCGTTGGTATAAAGTATATCCACATCATCATCCTGGTCCAGATCGCACAAGGAAATGCCACTTGAGCCATAATCCTGATTACTTGATCCAAACAGCAGATTGGGCTGAAATTGCCCATTCCCGGCATTAATAAAGCAATATATCTCCTCCCATTCCTGACTAACTAATGATATGATATCCAGATCATTATCATTATCTATATCCACTATTTCAACGTTAATAGGGCCAGACATATATTGCAAAATATGACTTTGGAATTCCCAGTTTCCCAGGTTTTCAATCCATCGTGTTTCTCCATCATCGTAGCCAAATTGGGCCACTGCAAGATCCATATCTCCGTCATTGTCCAGGTCACCCGCTCTCACGTCGGAAACACGCGCAATCTTATCTTCAATGATGTGTTTTTTAAAACTATTTAGTCCGTTGTTTTCAAGAATCACCACGGAACCGATCTTGTCATTGTTTGGGAAGAGCATGCCCAGCACTCCTATCATCAGGTCTTTATCACCGTCATGATCAAAATCAATGACCTCCACGTGGGAGGGTGCAATCAGGTCACTGGCAAGTATCGTTTCGGTATAAGTTCCCATGGGATTTTGCCGGATCCATGAAACAGAATTCCCTCTGTCATCGCAGAGTATTACATCCAGCAGCTTATCATCATCCAGATCAACAGCTTGAATATGGGCTATAAGAGGAGGTTGGTTGAAATCCTCTCCAATGGGTGAAGGATCCAGAAAATCCACCTTTACTCCGGCAATGCTTTCGTCCAGTTCCGCACTTTTGTTCCCACCGGCTTCTGATCTGCCTAAAGTGCGTTTGATTACCTCCTTCCGTGACAAACCGCTGCGTTTGGCCTGATAATTCAAAAGCAGGAACGGAATCCCTACCAATACTAGTAATATGGCAGCACCAGTGAGGATACTTTTATTCCGATTTAAGCTCCTTTTATGGGCAGATTTATTTTTGTTCATGTATAAGACCTTGACAGTAGTTCATATGATCCATGGGTAAAGGAATAAAAAGCAGCTTATATGGTCTCTTATTTGGTATGGTGTTGGTATATTTATCTGGTAAGATACTTATAAAATCAGCTTCTGTTAAATGACC
>SPBY01000021.1 GCA_004525825.1 Bacteroidia bacterium | reverse complement strand
TTTGACAAAACATATTATGAATCCCAGACCTATAAACTGGGAAGGGAACTGGTGTTGAAAGGTCTCCGCGATGGAATACTTTATCAAAAAGAGGATGGATCAGTCTGGGCCAACCTGGAGGAGGAGGGTCTTGATCATAAGCTCTTGCTTCGTTCAGACGGAACATCGGTCTACATGACACAGGACATTGGTACCGCCCACCAGAGGTATGAAGAGTCAGCATTCTCTTCGCATATCTATGTGGTGGGAAATGAGCAGAATTACCATTTTCAGGTGCTTGCCATTGTGTTAAAGAAACTGGGATACCCATGGGCCGAAAAACTTTATCATCTCTCCTATGGAATGGTGGAGCTTCCCGAGGGTAAAATGAAATCCCGGGAGGGCACAGTGGTCGATGCCGACGATTTGATGGATGAGATGGAAATCACTGCCAGACAGATGTCAGAGGAGCTGGGAAAATTGGAAGGCTTTGGCGAGGAGGAGAAGATGCGGATCTACAGGCAGGTGGGAATGGGCGCACTGAAGTATTTCATTCTGAAGGTGGATCCAAAGAAGAACATGACCTTTGATCCTAATGAGTCGGTGGATTTCAATGGAAACACAGGTCCCTTTATTCAATATACCAATGCACGTATCAACAGCGTGATCAGGAAAGGGGAGAGCATTGAAAAGGCAAGCGGGTCGGGCGAGATGAATGAAAAGGAGATCGCACTGGTGAGGATGATGTATGAGTACCCTGACATGCTGAAGGAGGCTTCCCGCACCTTAAATCCTTCTCTTGTGGCCAATTTTCTCTATGAACTGGCCAAGGAATTTAACCAGTTCTATCATGACAACAGCATCCTGAGTGCCGATTCTCCAGACCAGGTCAGCCTTCGTCTTTTGCTTGTAGAGGCCATAGGCCGCATTATCAATAATGGCATGGAACTGCTTGGCATTGAAATGCCTGAGCGCATGTAGGATCAACATCGTAAGGAAAGCATGAAGCGTAGTTTATTCTTAATCTTTCTAATTTGTCTGACAGTTTCAGCCTTTGGCCAGAAAAGCAGGGTACTGTCTGTGATGCAAATGATTGATTCCAAGAAGTACAGCGAAGCAAAAGAAGCCATTGAACTGGCTGTCTGGAACGACAGAACCGCCAACTGGCACCGGACCTATTATGCCAAGGGAATGCTCTGTCAGACTGCCTACGAAGACGGGAAGGAAAGCAAGGATATTAAACTTACCAACCTGTACGAGGACCAGCTCTATGTTGCCTATGATTCCTACGAAAAAGCAGTGGAGCTGGATTCCAGAGAAAAGATACATTCGACCATAGCTAAAAAATACTATTCTCTCTCCAACGATTTCAGACAACTTGGACTGGAACATTACACGAAAAAGGAATACCCGGAAGCTCTTCGGGCCTTTGAACATGCCCTGCTGATGATCAACAGCAAGTTGCTGAACGTACCGGCCGATACCAACCTGGTATACAACACGGCCATGGCCGCCTATGAAAGCGGGAATTGGGAAAAGGCTATAGGCTATCTGACCGGTCTCCACGCGGATGCATTTTCCCCGGCAACCAGCCTCTTTCTGGTACACGCCCACCTTTATAACGGAGATACACTTCAGGCGGAAACTGTGATGATGGAGGGAGTGAAAAACTATGCATATTCGGACACCGTGGTGATGTACGTGGTCAATTGGTATACCGGGACCCATCGAACGGATCGGGCTATCGAGGTACTTCAGGAGGCCATCAAGCGCCATCCCGATGAATTCAGATTTCACTGGGCCCTGGGATTGGTCTACAGCGCTTTGGATAACTACCTGGAAGCCATCGAGAGCCTTAAGAAGGCCGATGACTTATGCACAGAGAAACCTCCTGAGCTATACTATCAGCTGGGAGTGTGTTATTACAACATAGCGATCGATCTGCGGGAAGCTGCTTTGCAAATCAGTGAAAACGATGAGTACATGGAGGTAAGGGACCAGTACCTGGCCCAGTTCCGTGAGGCAGTGAAGTGGCTTGAGAAGTCCTATGAGCTTGACCCCGGCAATGAAAAAACCATCAACAGGCTCTACCAGTTGTATTACCGGCTGCAGATGAAGGAGAAGCAGGAGACTTTCGAGCAGCTAATGCAGTGATCAGAACTTGAACTGCAGGGAGAGTCCGATAAACTCCTTAAACTGCATATCCGCCACTTTCTTTTCTGTTCCATCGGGGAGCAAAACGGGTTGGTTATTTTCATCCAGGACCGGAAAACGGACGTCATCGTCGTAGATCAGATGCAGATTCAGGCGGATATTGAAGAACCAGTTGATTTTTTGATCCACAATCAATTCCCAATCGACATCAATGTTCTGAGGCTTCTTCAGGTAGTTGGAGAAAAGCCTGAGGTTGTTTGTGATCTCCATGCTCTCAAAGGGAGTGACCTTGCTGCTTACTACAATCTGGGTTCCCATTTCTCTTTTGGCCCTGGCATTTTTATCGATCCCATGGAGCGTTTGATTGATGTTGGCCGTATCCAGCACAAAGGTGGTTTTGTAGGACAGGGGGGCAACGTTGAAGGTGATCTCCTTGGCCGGTTTATATTCGAAACCAAGACCCAGGGTCATGGTCCCCGGATTCAGGAATTTTGATATGGGTATTGAATCGTTGGGATAATTGTAACCCTTGGCCAGCTGATGTTTCATATACAAGGAAGCACTCATCCCGATTTTCCCCCAGGCATTGCGGTTGAATTTGGAATTGATCTCCAGGGCATCATGGTTCTTCCTGAAGCCTTTTTCCTGGGTCATGATGGTTCCAAATTTCATCCTTACCGCATTAATCCACTGCGTATTTGCATCTTTGTTGTTGTAGGTGGCATCTAACTGAATATCCATCATGGCGGAAAGCGAACTTTCTCCCCCCTTGGTCCAGTTTGACAGGTAGGTCTGATTCAGAATAAAGGCACTGAGAAAGCCAAAGTCCCAGTATTTCGGGATAGGTTCAAGCATTTTCATGCTTCGTAAAGAGCTTTCCGGATCTTGCACAAAGGAGGGGAGGTGCTCAAAATCTTCTTTCACCAGGCGGTTGAAATTCACATCATCCTCCAGGGTCAGTCTTAGTTCCTGTGACCCTGGGTTCCCCAGCCAGACAGTGACCGAATCGTTGTTGTAGTTTTTCACCCAGAACCTGTATTCCTCTTCGCTCCCAGAGCTGATCCAGAATGGTCTTTTACGACCACTCATGTCGCTGAGCCATAACATGGTAGAATCCCTCTCCTCAGTAAATTCCAAGAGCTTATTTACCGCATATTGCAGGGAGTCCAGTTGATATCTTCCATCCATCATAAGAAATGGAGAGTCCTCATCTGCTTCCCATACAGTCCCGGGTCTGTAATAGATCACTGTACGTCGGTCTGCTGCCAGGCTGGGAGTACTCCCCCCTTTACCCAGAGCCAGCGGCGGACTTATCAGCTTATCCTTGTAGTAATGCAGAGCAATTCCCAGGGAATTCAGTGCTGATGTGTCTATGACAGTGACTATTACTGTATCGGGTGTAAAGAGTGTGGGATCAAGCATCCCGTTTTCATCCAGGAGACTGTCTGACAAGACGAGTGAGCTTAGGTCGACCGGGTAGACGAATTTGCTTTCTTCTCTCAGGTAAAGGTTGGGGCTCCAGCCCTTGGGGTCTATCAGGAAGGTAGAATCATTCAGCCATTTCAGTGCCATGCGCCCTGTTTCCACCGGGTTGCCGGTATGAATATCAATAGCACGGAAATCCTGCATCAGGAGGCGGGAACGTACCGTATCAAAGGGTTCAATGCTATGATCCAGCAGGCGTTCCAGTGCATTTTTCACTGGGTCGTCCATGGTTCTCCAGGCAGAAGGGTTGTTGACCACCTGATCAATATATTTCCGGGCGGCCAGAGTGGTGAATTCGGGCAGGATGGAAAGCGTGTCTGCAGGAGCCTGGTCCTGATCGTCAGAAATTTGTGCAGATAAATTACTGGCAATCAGGAAGACAAATAACAGGAACGAAAATCGTTTCATTTTCAAGATCAATGGTTCCGGGTTATTAAACGAAAATCAGCCACCGTTATTACCTTTGGCAGCCAGAAGCGTATTGCTGAGCAGCGATACCCGAGTCATGGGGCCCACTCCACCCGGGACAGGTGTGATAAACGAGCACTTGGGCGCTACTTCGTCAAATACCACATCTCCCTTGAGCCTGAAACCGGATTTGGTTTCTGTGGAGGGAACACGGGTGGTTCCCACATCAATGACCACAGCTCCCTCTTTAACCATGTTAGCCTTGATAAAACCTGGCGCGCCAAGTGCAGCAATAAGGATATCTGCAGAGGCACATAACTCTTCCAGATTTTTTGTCCGGCTATGGGCCACTGTCACTGTAGCATTCATAGACTTTTGGGACATCAGTATGCTCATGGGCCTTCCCACGATGTTGCTCCTTCCCACCACCACGCAGTTAAGGCCAGAGGTTTCTATCTGGTAGCGCCTGAGCAATTCTATTATACCATAGGGCGTGGCCGACACAAAGGAGGGAAGTCCGATGACCGTTCTTCCCACGTTTACCGGGTGAAAGCCGTCCACATCCTTACGTGGGTCAATGGTTTCAATGACCTTTTGCTCGTTGATGTGACCAGGCAGTGGCAGCTGTACAATAAATCCGTCCAACTCATCATCCTGGTTAAGTTCCCTGATTTTTCCAAGAAGGACTTCTTCCTTCACATCATCCTCAAAACGCACCAGGGTGGACCGGAAGCCAACCTCTTCGCAATCCTTGATCTTATAAGCCACATATGTTTCACTTCCCCCATCATGGCCCACCAGTATGGCTGCCAGGTGTGGAGCTCTATGGCCCGCAGCAAGCAATGATTCAACTTCAGCTTTAATCTCTAACTTGATCGCCTTTGCGGTGACATTCCCGTCAATTAATTGCATATTATCTCATTTTTGGCAAGCGCATTTTTTTTCCGGAGGTCATCATCTTCATCATCTTCCTGGTTTGGTCGAATTGCTTCACCAGCCTGTTGACCTCCTGCACTGTGGTGCCGCTTCCATCTGCGATCCTTTTCCTGCGGCTTCCGTTTAAAAGGGCCGGATTGGACCGTTCGTCGGGAGTCATGGAGTTAATGATGGCCTCTAATCCTTTAAAGGCATCGTCATCCACATCCAAATCTTTCATGGCCTTACCCATTCCGGGAATCATGCTGGCCAGGTCCTTGATGTTACCCATTTTCTTAATCTGCTGAATCTGGGACTTAAAGTCTTCAAAGTCAAACTGGTTCTTAGCAATTTTTTTCTGCAGTTTCCGGGCCGCTTCCTGGTCATACTGCTCCTGGGCTTTCTCAACCAGCGATACGATATCGCCCATTCCCAGGATTCTGTCGGCCATCCGCTTGGGATAGAAGGCATCCAGAGCATCCATTTTCTCACCGGTACCCACATATTTGATCGGTTTGTTCACCACCGAACGGATCGAAAGAGCCGCACCACCTCGGGTATCACCATCCAGTTTGGTAAGTACCACCCCGTCGTAATCGAGTCGTTCGTTGAATTCTTTAGCGGTGTTTACGGCATCCTGACCAGTCATGGAATCAACCACGAAAAGGATCTCGTGGGGAGTGACTGCATCCTTAATGGCTGCAATCTCCTTCATCATTTCCTCGTCAATGGCCAGACGTCCCGCGGTATCGACAATGACCGCATTGTAGCCTTTAAGTTTGGCTTCCTTAATGGCAGCTTTGGCAATCTTTACGGGATTCATGTTCCCCTCTTCGGTATATACAGGCACACCCACCTGTTCTCCTACCACCTTTAACTGCTCGATGGCTGCAGGTCTGTAAACGTCGCAAGCCACCAGCAGGGGCTGTTTTCCTTGTTTGTTTTTCAGTTGATTGGCCAGTTTCCCCGAGAAAGTTGTTTTTCCGGAGCCCTGCAATCCTGCAATCAAAATCACGCTTGGATTTCCCTTCAGGTTGATGGCCACATTCTCACCCCCCATGAGTTTAGTGAGGTGATCGTGCACAATCTTCACCATCATTTCAGAGGGTTTGACAGCCGTCAGGATCTTCTGTCCCAATGCCTCCTCTCTGACCTGGTCGGTAAATTGCTTGGCTATTTTAAAGTTGACATCGGCATCCAAAAGGGCCCGCCTCACATCTTTCAGGGTCTCTGCCACATTAATCTCGGTGATTCTTCCCTGTCCCTTGAGCAATTTAAAAGATAGCTCAAGTCTTTCTGATAGATTTTCAAACATCTGCGGTCAATTCGATTTTCAAGCTGCAAAAATAGCGAAAATCAAGCAGACATGAAAGGTCGAATCGGAAAGGGGCACTAATCCTCAACTGCCATAACTGGTATGGATCCCAGCAGGTGTATATCTTCCAGGTTGGAATAGTCGTAGATATGAAAACCGTCATCGCCGATCAAAAGAAGGAAAGTGCCCAGTGGAATTACATCATAGGCATGAATCCCCGGAAAACTGGCAATTTGGTTCTGGACAATGTTGTGGACATCAGTGGCGTCAAATATTCTGAGTCCGTATTCCCCTTCGCACACAAAGAGGATTCCGTTGTCAATCCCCACACCGTAAGGACTCTTCATTCCAAAGGAGGCCTCTCGTTTCGGATCAGTCTTGTCGGCAATATTGATCACCTCAAGCAAGTTCTGGTTTCCCCCGCACAGGTTGCCCGATCTAAGGGTAACATAGGCCCAGTCTCCCTCTACCACTACCGGATCGCAGGAGGTGATGTGCTGGTAGGAGGAAAGCTGGTTGGGCGACGAGGGCACCTCCAGACTGAGAATATGCATGCCATTGGAGGTACCCACGTACATATACTGGTCAGCAATAAAAACAGTTTCGACATTGCCCCACAGGTATTGCTCATTTTTCACTTCCACCTGATCGGGATTGGAGATGTCAATGCACTTCAACTTATAGGTGCTTTCCAGCGCATAGAGGTAGTCATCATAGGTAATAAAACGGGCCATGGACCCACCAATCCCAAATGAGTTCCCGGCACCGTTTACTTTGGGACTGCCCATGAAGCTTGATTCCATTGCATAATCATAGTAAATGGGCCAGGGATAGGGATTGTGATCTACCTCTCGGGTAATCTTTTTTAGCTCGAAAGCAGTAATTACCCCCTTGTCCTGATCGATCTCATCAAGCGGATACTCGTAATCGTAGGAGGGGATTACATACTCAAATATATCCTCGATTCGCTTAATAAATATGGGCTGGGTGGGATCAGATACATCGATCAGCACCAGGTCCACATAGCTCTCTGCATACAGTACATCGTTCCGGATAGACATATCCACGTTCCCGGGAATCTCGATAAAGGATTTCTTCACAGGATTTTCCGGATCGCTCAGATCCACCACATGAATTCCTTTTTGGTATTCGTTGATGTACATATAACTGTCCTTGAAATAGATTTTTCCCGGTTTTTCGAGCGCCTGTTCATTGCTGACCTTGAAGGATGCGCGCAGGTCCTCATAGCTCATGTAGACAGGCACATTGGCCATGTAGGTTTGTAAGGTTTTGTCTTCGCAGGAGCTTATCACTAGTCCAAGGAGGCTTAGCAGGAGGAGGATGCGTTTCATTATGCTTGCGTTTTAGTGGATGTTTTGATGGAAAGATGCAGATGGGGTGTTGCCGGTTGCGTCGGCACGCAACCTTTTCCTGCAGGGCATCATCCTGACAGAAAACAAACCCAATATGAAATCTTACAAATCGTCCTTTAAGCACCCCTTTTACCTGCTGATTGTCGTGGCCTTGTTTTCCACCTGGCTTCCCTTAATGGCCCAGGATGTGGATCATGTCTATCTGAAAACCGGAAGCATTGTCCGTGGTAAGATTCTGGAGATCGTTCCGGAGGATTATGTGAAGATTGAGGATTTGAGTGGCAATGTATGGAACTACAAGATCTCCGAGGTGGAAAAAATAACTTCCGAGCCGTATGCAACTGGCAAAAAAGTGCAAAACGAATCCTTAGGCTTTGATCCTGGATTTGTCAACATGACCTCCATTGGTTTCCTTGTAGGATCGGCCAACAGCGAACAGGTGGCTCCTTTCAGCCTGCTGATGGTGAACGGATACAGGACCTCGTCGGGATTGTTTGCCGGGATTGGCACAGGCATTGAATTTCTTTCCACCAACTACATGCCTTTTTTCCTGGACCTGCGTTACGACCTCTTTGGAGAGGATGTGGTGCCCTACCTGGTGGCCAAGGGAGGGTACTCAGTTCCTTTGAAGGCAGAGGACACCTCCTACGATATTGATTATACCTATTCGGGGGGTCCCATGCTTGGGGTGGGTGTGGGCTTGAAGATCAAAACAAGGCACCAATTTGCCTGGGATATAAGCCTCTTTTACCGTTACCAGGAGACCTCCTACAAAGAAAAATATAACTGGAACAGCCAGGAGTACGAATATACCGACGTATTTAACCGCATTGAAATCCGATTGGGATTCTATATCGACTAGTCCTGGCAAGTGGATTAGGTTTTCCTCCCGGCCCGCTTTTGCATCGTCTCTGGCGGGCCTTTTTAATGTTAATACCCGGTGATCTCCTTTACCTTGTTAAAGAAAGCCTTCTTCCTTTCCGAACTGATCTTCCAGTCGACTGGAACACTCTGGTATCCATCCTCAAAGGATTCTCCGTCGTGGCGAAAATCAAAGTAGCCCCAGGAAGCATAGGCCTTGACGGCGGCTACCATGTTGTTGTTTGCCTCTCCGAAATCGTAGTGATCGTCCTCATTAAACACAATGGGCTTGGGTGTATAGCCTTCCACCTGCTTGATTAATTCCACCATGGCGCTAATGCGTCCGGGATCATCCACCCCGTTGCCATGCACCAGGAGGAAATCGGCAGACTGAACCACGTTGGGGTGGGGGATCTGGTTCCCGTTGTAGCTGGTGCTTACCAGGCAACGCTTTCCTTTCACTTCTTTGGATTTAACCAGTTCAATCAACTCGTGAATGCGATCTGCCCGGATGATCTCATGATCATAGGCTCCATTGTCGCACTCATTGGCGACCTCTATAAGAAGATTCCGGTATCCCTGATCCAGGAACCAGTCCATGGCATTTCCGGCAGCATTTATCACAGCAGCTTCATCCTCCAGGTACTGGTCCTGTCCAAAATAGAAGAGCCCCACAATGGGCGCCATCTTCAGTGCTTCTGCCTTGTCCAGGATCCTTTTTAACCTGGCCATGTAGGCGGGTCTCAATTCCCCCTGTTCGGTAAACGCGGAATTATACCATCCATGGTTCCCGTATCCCATGGGACTACCCCCCTGAAGATTGATGGTAAATGAGAGCAGACCATGCTTGTGCCAATCATCCATAGCATTTACAAATTCATTTGTATTCCTCTCAGGATCCCAGAGGCCCGTATCTGGATATTTCCATTTCAAAGCTGTTTCAGGATTCAGATCATCGAAAATTCCCTGGACCATCCTCGAATTCATAAGCAATCCCTCAATTTTATGCCCTTCCCAGTATCGCCCTTTGTAGGTGGGCTCGCCATCTATTAGAAAATGGTTTCCTTCAATGGCAATGGTGGGTCGTGATGGTCCGCTGTTACATGAGCCCAACAGCAGGATGGCCATGAATGACAATACTGTACTTGCTGGAATGATGATATGTTTCATGCTTCGTTCAGAATTTATTTGATTTGAGTGTTTATTGTATCATGTCAGCTAGTTTTTCCGGGGATCCCTGGTATTCCATGAACGTAATATAAAACCTATTGGGACCCTGCATCAGGGGTGTTCCACCATCTCGGCCCAGTCCCAGTTGCCTTTTCCAGTTTCAGGCGACCCGATGTGAGGGGAGTCCTTTCGCTGCCCATCAAGGTTGTTGCCCCAGAACTGTTTCTCTGGTGAAAATTTCCCTCCGGGAATTCCTTCATAAAGGAACCAGTAAGCACGGGAAGGGTCTGTCTTTATTATTTCAAGCCAGGCACCCTTCTTTGTGAATGTCCAGCACCATTCCCACAGGCCTGATTTTGACTTGGTTTGAATCTGATTGGGAGCGGTCTTCTCTGATACACAATTCTCGAATCCAGGATGACCCGTACCGTTGTCATCACCCCGGAACACCAGATTAGGCAAGCCTCTGAAATCGGCCACAGCAGATCCCGGCACCACTCCCTCACCCGGCTTGAAACCAATCCACTCCAGTCCATACGTATCCAGGATGGAAGAAAATCCACCACCTGCCCCATCAGAGGACCGGCCGTCCAAAAGATCCATATCAGGATCAGACAATGTTTCATGATATTCTTTTCTGTTTGCTAAAGCGCAGCAACAGGTACCCGGACAAACCGGCAATGAGCGATCCAACCAGGATGCCTGCTTTGGCTGAATCGAGGAGTATCTCGTTCCCGAAAAAGGCCAGGTTTGCCACAAATATGGACATGGTAAACCCCACACCCGCCAGCAAGGCAGTGCCAACAATTTGTATGAAGTTCACCCCTTCAGGAAGTTCGGCCAGTTTCAGTTTAATGCCGAGCCAGGAGAAAATCGTGATCCCCAGAAGCTTTCCAAGAACCAGACTTAGAACAATCACTCCACCCAGGAAAGTATTCAATTCCACGCCATTGCTGAAAGAAACCCCGGCATTGGAGAGGGCAAAGAGGGGCATAATCAGATAGGCCACCCAGTTATGAAGCTTGTGTTCCAGGTGTTGGAGGGGTGACTGCACTTTCTCGGTCCAGTCCTCCAGGGCATCGATCCCTTCTATCTGGTTTTTTGAAAGAAGGGGTGCCCTGGCATCGCCAGCTTCTTTGATATCATCTACAATATCGCACAGCCTATCGAAGTAGGTATCTATCCCTATTCGTTGCCGAATGGGTATGGTAAAAGCTAGCAGCACTCCTGCAATGGTGGGGTGGATCCCGGCTTTCAGGAAGAGCACCCAGATCACAATGCCGAAGGCCAGGATCAGTCCTTTTGCGTAAATTCTCCGGTATGAGAGAAAGAAGAGTATGGCGAGAAGGACCAGGGCAATGCCAATCAGCGACCATTGGATCGATTCACTGTAGAAAACAGCGATGACCAGAACCGCACCCAGGTCGTCTACAATGGCAAAGGCCGTGAGAAAAATTTTCAGACCCAGGGGCACCCTCTTCCCAAGGAGCCTGAGAATGGCCAGGGAGAAGGCAATATCTGTAGCCATGGGAATGCCCCAGGCATTTGAGCTCTCAGGATTTTTATTGAGGACCAGGAAAATAAGCACTGGAACTGCCATCCCTCCAATGGCCGCAAACAGGGGGAAGGAGGCTTTTTTGGCGGAGTTCAGCTCACCTATCAGCAGTTCCCGTTTGATCTCCAGTCCGATAAGAAAGAAGAATATGGCCATCAGTCCGTCATTGATCCAAAGAATCAGCGGCTTGATGAGTTCAAATCCGGAGGTGCTTACTCCCAGTTTGTATTGCCAGAGGGAATGGAAGCGTTCTGCCAAGGGCGAATTGGCCAGGATTAGCGCCAGCATTGTCGCTCCAAACAGCAACATTCCACTTAAACTCTCAATGCGGACAAATTTTTGGAAGGGGGTAAGCAGTACTTTTTTTACCATTTTATTCAGATTTTTGATTTAACATTCCTGGAGAGGTATTGTTTGCGGTTCCATATGAACCTGAACTTTATTGCTTCCTGCTTACAGGCATCTACGCACCTGCCACACTGAATACACTCAGAGTTGATGACCAGGCCGTTCTCCCGCTCCACATATTCAGAGATAGGTATGTTGACCAGGCAAACCGGTTCACAACGTTTGCACAGGGTACAACTTTCTGTATCAATCACCGGAATAAGCCTCGACCAGGTGGAACCAATGGCCGACAGGGATCCCATGGTGCACAGGTTCTTACAGGCCCACCTCTTTTCAAGGAGGAGTCCAAGCAGCAAGGCCCCGATCGTATCGTACATCCAGATATGCTGGTAATGCGTGTTTAACTCGGAGGAGAAGAACCAGGGATTAAAAGTAAGGCCTTCCACTTCCCCACTCCTCAATCTGAATATCAGGATAGTGATCGAAGAGGCAAAGAATCCCACCGGCATAAGGAACCTCAGCCACAGGATGGGTTTGCGCTTCTTCTGTTTGAACAATCCGTATCCAAAGGCAAGGTCCTGGGTGGTTCCCACAAAGCAGAACCATCCGCAGCCTATTCGTCCAAACAGGGGAGAGATGAGCAGGAATACAAACCAGATCATTACCACAAAACTGATGACTCCCCAGTAGATGGAGTGCCAGATAAAGCCAAAATTGAAGAGTCTGAAGAATGCCGGGGTCAGGAGCAGGAAAAGAATCCGGCTCAGGGTGTTCCAAAAGGATAATCGCTTGAGCATTCGATTTTCAAAGTGAAAATGATGAAATTAAAGTTACACATTCCTGTGGAAATCACGAAGGAAGCTTAGCCCGGAAGTACGTAATGGATGCCGGCACCGGGACCCAAAGGAAGCCCAATGAGCAACCAGGCCACTAAAAGCAGGATCCATACCAGAAGAAAGGCCATGGAATAGGGTACCATGGTGGCTATGATGGTGCCAATACCCGCTTTAGGATCGTATTTCTGTACAAATGCAATGATCAGGGCAAAGAAGCTCATCATGGGGGAGATCACGTTGGTCACACTGTCCCCAATGCGATAAACCACCTGTGACAATTCCGGCGAATACCCCATGATCATAAACATGGGGATAAAGATGGGAGCCAGGATGGCCCACTTGGCCGAAGCACTTCCCATCAACATGTTAATGGCCGCTGATAGCAGTATAAATAGTATCATTAGGGGAATCATTCCGATATTGGCCGACATAAGAAGACCGGCCCCTTTTACGGCTATGATGATTCCCAGGTTGCTCCATTTGAAGTAGGCCACAAACTGGGCGGCAAAAAACACCAGTACCAGATAGGTGGCCAGGGTTTTCATAGAATCGGCCATTCCATTGATTACATCGGAATCATTTTTATAGGTCCCGGTGGAAAAACCATAGGCAAGCCCCATTCCACCAGCGGTAATAAATAGCATGGCCACCACCCCACGAATCAGTGGAGAACTAAGCAATCCACCGTCTGATCCTCGAAAAAAACCATTATCGGGTATGATACCGATCAGGGTCAGAGCCACAATTCCCAAAAGGGTAACGGCAGCCATAAGCAGTCCCTTCATTTCTCTCTTGGAAAGTTTTTCAAAAGTCTGCTCCTGTTTAATGCTCGTTGACTTATAGGGTCCAAGCCTGGGTTCAATAACCCGTTCGGAGATAAAGGTGCCGGTGAAAGCGATGACGAAAGTGGAGACCACCATGAAATAATAATTGGCTGTGGGATTCACCTAATAGGCCGGATCAAGAATCTGAGCTGCTTCGGTGGACAATCCGGCCAGCAATGGATCCACGGTACCCAGGGCCAGGTTGGCACTGAACCCTCCGGAAACCCCGGCAAATGCAGCAGCCATTCCTGCAATGGGATTCCGGCCTACTGCCTGAAAAATAACACCTGCCAGCGGTATGAGTAGTACATATCCCACATCAGCTGCCATATTGGAAAGGATACCTGCCAAAACAATGACAAAGGTGAGCAGCTTGCCAGGGGCATTCAACACCAGGAGCCTGATGAGGGCATGGATCAATCCGCTCTGTTCTGCGATGCCAATACCAAGCATGGCCACCAGGACGATGCCCAGGGGGGCAAATCCTGTAAAATTGTCCACCATTTCCAGCAAGATCCTGTGCAATCCGTCGTGTGAAAGAAGGTTGATAGGCCGGATGATTTCTTTGGTTCCCGGATGAATCACTTCCCATCCGAGCAAATGTCCTAATGCAGAAAGCAGCAAGGCGGCCAGGGCAAACAGGGCGAAAAGGGTTGCCGGGTGGGGCAGGGCATTGCCTGCTTTTTCGGTCCAGTTCAGGATTCTTAGTAGAAGGCCCTCTTTTTTTGTGGATTTACCAATGGATGATCGGAATTAGCGAAACTCCGGATGAAAATAGGAATTCTTTTGTAAGCAAAAAGAGCAGGATTGAATGTATCCCAGTATTATAATTATGTAAGTTAATAATGAAATAATATATATTAATATACTTATAATATAATATATATATATAATAGATTATATTATAAATATATAGTCTTTGGGAATTATAGACTCAAAGCCTTAGGCGAACCAGGATGTATTCCTCAAATTTCTTGACCAATTCAAATCCGTTCCTGGTATAAAGATCCAGGGGACCCCGGTAGAGTTTTTCTGCGGAAAGCTCACCCAACCTGGGATAAGCTTCGATAATCTCATAATCAAGGGCTGAATAATCTTCTATAATGCGGTCCATCAGCAGCTGCAACATTCCATACCTCCTGTATGCAGGATGTACCAGGAAACAGACAATGGAGCATATTTTGTCATGGCCTGGATCCAGCAACTCAAATGATTTTGTGAGCAGCTGATAGTTGAGTCGCTTGTTCACATTGCACCACCCAACCGGTAAGCCATTGCTGTATGCCAGGTAGCCCTTCATGCTTCCCTCATCTATCATTCTAGAAACACAGGAACGGTTGTTCTCCCTAAGCCACTCTTCAGAGCTTCCTGTAAAATGATAGGAGTAACAATAACAATCGGCCCAGTGGGGGTGTTCCTCAAATTCGATGCTTTCAAAAAAGGAAAGATAATCCTCTTTTAGCTCGGGGGACAATGGCCTGATCTCAAACTTTCCACTTTCCACTTTCCCCTAACTTCTAGCTCAAATACCCAATGCCCTTCTCAAGCAATTCATTGTATCTCTCTTTGTTAAATGCATAGAGGTAGGGAGCTTTGTGGGCACCTCCCGAAAGCTGTTTTTCATGTCGGTCCAGGAAGCCCAGCTTCAACATTTTCTTCTGGAAGTTGGCCCGGTCCAGCTTTCTTTGCAGGATTGCTTCATATAGTAACTGGTATTCCTTCATGGTGAATTTTTCCGGCAGTAAGGAGATACCGATGGGGAGGTAATTGATCTGGTTTCGGATCTGTTCCAGCGCCTTATCCACAATCTTGTTGTGGTCATAGATAAGGTCCGGTAGAGATTTCAGAGC
>SPBY01000397.1 GCA_004525825.1 Bacteroidia bacterium | reverse complement strand
CCGGAAGTGGCATCCAAGGATAAAGGGGTGGTGGCCAATTTCGGGGGGACTGGCATTGGAGATATTGCCCTGGTGCCCGGACTTAACCTGAAGGCTCCCAAGGGAATCCGCGATGTGGCCGATTGGTACATGTCCACCCTGATGCGTCCCGACTACCTGCATTACATATTTGAGAAGCAGACCGATGTGGCCCTGGCAAATCTTTCCAAAATTAAGAACATTGCAGGGAATCAAGTGGATGTGGCCTACATCTGTGGTACAGACTTTGGCACCCAGGATTCCTCCTTTTGCGACCTGGATACTTATGAATCGCTCTATGCTCCATATTATAAGAAGATAAATAACTGGATCCACGAAAATACTTCCTGGAAGACCTTCAAGCACAGCTGCGGGGCAGTGGAACCCTTTATGGAAAACTTCATCGCTTCGGGCTTTGATATCATCAACCCGGTACAGATCAATGCGGCAGGCATGGATCCAGTCTTGCTCAAGGAAAAATACGGAGACAGGCTGGTCTTCTGGGGCGGGGGAGTGGATACCCAGAAAGTACTTCCTTTTGCCACCCCGGAGGAAGTAAGGTCACACGTATTGAAAGAGTGCGAAATTCTCTCTCCGGGAGGTGGCTTCGTTTTCAATACGGTGCATAATATTCAGGCCAATGTTCCCCTTCAGAATGTACTGGCCATGTTGGAGGCTATCAGGCAGTTTGGCCACTAGCTCTTCCCTTTTAAATAAGCCTATTTAGAACAGGTTTATAGTTTTTTTAGGTACCTTTGTGTCTTTAAAATTCAAGGGTATTTCCCATAAATAACTCATTATTAATAACTAAAAGCAATATTGCAATGTCAGATGTAAAACGCGTTTATACTTTTGGAAACAGAAAAGCCGAAGGTAAAGCCGACATGAAAAACTTACTGGGCGGAAAAGGTGCCAACCTTGCAGAAATGAACCTAATCGGGGTTCCTGTACCTCCCGGATTCACCATTACCACTGAAGTATGTACTGAATACAATAAACTGGGCAAGGACAAGGTTGTTGAGCTGATCAAGACCGAAGTGAAGGCTGCTGTAAAGAACATTGAAGATATCATGGGAACCGGATTCGGGAGCAATGAGAATCCCTGCCTGGTTTCTGTACGTTCCGGTGCACGCGTTTCCATGCCGGGAATGATGGACACCGTTCTGAACCTGGGTATGAACGAAAATGCGGTTCAGGGTCTGATCAATAAAACGGGGAATGAGAAATTTGCCTGGGACAGCTACCGCCGATTTGTACAGATGTACGGCGACGTGGTTCTGGGTTTGAAGCCTGAAACCAAAGAGGACATTGATCCTTTCGAGGCCATCCTGGAAGAGGTGAAGGAAGCACGTGGCGTGGAGAACGACAACGAGCTTACCGTGGAAGACCTGAAGGAGCTGGTAGAGAAATTCAAGTCAGCTGTGAAGAAGCAGACTGGCCACGATTTCCCGGTAGATCCTTGGGAGCAGCTCTGGGGAGCCGTTATGGCTGTATTTGATAGCTGGGAAACTCCAAGAGCACAGTATTATCGCACCATGAACCAGATCCCTGGTGACTGGGGAACCGCTGTGAATGTTCAGGCGATGGTATATGGTAACATGGGAGAAACTTCCGGTACAGGTGTTGCCTTTACCCGCGATGCAGGAACCGGAGAAGACATCTTCAACGGAGAATACCTGATCGATGCCCAGGGCGAAGATGTGGTGGCTGGTGTTCGTACACCCCGTCAAATCACCAAAGAGGGTTCACTCAGGTGGGCCAGACTTGCCGGAGTTTCTGAGAAGGAGCGTGCCGCTGAATACCCTTCCCTGGAAGAGGTTATGCCGGAAGTATATGCCGAGCTGCACGAGACCGAGCAGAAACTGGAAGATTATTTCAAAGATATGCAGGATCTGGAGTTTACTATCCAGGAAGGCAAATTGTGGCTGCTGCAAACCCGTAATGGAAAACGTACCGGTGCTGCCATGGTAAAAATTGCTATGGACATGCTTCGCGAAGGTAAACTGGATGAGAAGACTGCTCTTCTCCGCCAGGAGCCTGCCAAACTGGATGAATTGCTTCACCCCGTTTTTGAGAAGGGTGCACTTGCTGCTGCTACAGTACTGGCCCAGGGACTTCCTGCTTCTCCTGGTGCTGCCACCGGACAGATTGTATTTTTTGCCGATGAAGCTGCCAAATATCCTGTATCCATCCTGGTAAGGATTGAGACCTCACCTGAGGACCTGGAAGGCATGAACATTGCCAAGGGTATCCTGACCGCACGTGGTGGAATGACTTCCCACGCTGCTGTGGTTGCACGCGGAATGGGCAAGTGCTGCATATCCGGAGCCGGCGGTGTGAAAATTGATTACAAGGCTCGTACCATGACAGCTGCCGGTAAGGTATTCAAAGAAGGAGACTGGATCTCCCTGAACGGTTCTACTGGAAATGTACTGGAAGGAAAAGTGGGAACCATCGATCCTGAGCTGAGTGGTGATTTCGGAGCTATCCTTGAGCTGGCCGAGAAGCACACAAAAATGGATGTTCGTACCAACGCCGATTCTCCTCACGATGCAAAGGTGGCACGTGACTTTGGAGCTAAAGGAATCGGACTGACCCGTACAGAGCACATGTTCTTTGAAGGTGAACGTATCAAGGCCATGAGGGAGATGATCCTGGCCACCACTGAAGAGGAGCGTCGCAAGGCACTGGATAAATTGTTGCCTTATCAGCGCGAGGACTTTGAGGGTATCCTTGAAACCATGGCCGGATTTGGTGTGACCATCCGTCTGCTTGATCCGCCGCTGCACGAATTTGTTCCCCACGATGAAGCCAACCAGAAGATTATGGCTGACGAGATGGGAATCACCGTAGCTGAAATTAAGGCACTGGTGGAAGACCTTCACGAATTCAACCCCATGCTGGGACACCGTGGTTGCCGCTTAGGCAACACCTATCCTGAGATCACTGAGATGCAGGCCAGGGCCATCATTGAGGCTGCCGTAAATCTGACCAAAAAAGGGGTGGATGCACGTCCCGAGATCATGGTTCCACTCATCGGTACCTGGAAGGAGTTCAAGATGCAGGAGGAGATCATCAGGGCCACTGCCGAGAAGGTATTCGAAGAGAAAGGTGCCAGGTGCGACTACCAGGTGGGTACCATGATTGAGATCCCAAGGGCCGCTCTGACTGCTGATCTGGTCGCAGAGCATGCCGAGTTCTTCTCATTTGGAACCAATGACCTGACACAGATGGCATTTGGATATTCAAGAGATGATGCAGGTAAATTCCTGCCCATCTACATTGAAAAAGGACTGTTGAAGAACGATCCTTTCCAGACACTGGATCAGGAAGGTGTTGGACAGCTGATTGAAATGGGTGTCGCCAAAGGCCGTAAGACCAATCCCAAGCTCAAGGTGGGTATCTGTGGAGAGCATGGTGGAGATCCCGCATCCGTTGAGTTTTGTCACCGCGTTGGTATGAACTATGTAAGTTGTTCCCCCTTCCGTGTACCTATCGCAAGGTTGGCAGCTGCTCAGGCCAATCTGAGGTAGTTTGACCAAGCACTAAGAATAACATGCCAATAAAGCGGCAAAACTTGATTTTGCCGCTTTTTTTTAAGATATTAGCCCAGCATTTTTTTTAGGATATTCCTTGTAATACTTTGAGATTGAAATATAAAAAACCCACAAGCTTTAAAACTGAAACACAATGAGTGAAATATTGAAAAAATTGAAACTTGAACAGTATGATATTTCCGGGGTCACCGATGTGGTTTACAATCCTTCTTATGAACAACTCTATATAGAGGAAATGAATCCTGACCTGGAAGGATTCGAAGTAGGAATAGAGAGTGAATTCGGAGCTGTTGGAGTGGATACAGGGATTTATACCGGTCGTTCGCCCAAAGACAAATACATTGTGCGGGACGAGACCACCGATGACACAGTCTGGT
>SPBY01000461.1 GCA_004525825.1 Bacteroidia bacterium | reverse complement strand
TCACCAACCATGGTAAGAAAGTCTCCCCGGTTGAGTAACTCATGACAAATTTTCTCAGTAAAGTAGGGATAGGTGTTCCAGAAGCTCCCGGTATTATAGTAGACCTGATCCTGTTGATTGGCCGGATCATCGTAGGAAGTGAAAAGTATATTGTTGAAAGTGGCTATGTTACTGAATGCTCCCCCGGCATTGGGGATATTGTCGATCAAAGCCCACGAATTAAAATCCACCAGGAAAGGATCGGAGAGCAAACCCCGCCTGATACCCTGATCCGTAGCGGCATACAGGTAGGTACCATCTGATGTCACCTGGTTTACCTTCAATGCTTCCCCATTGTCCCCTATATAGTAGGTTTCGCTGATCTCATCTTTCTCCAGGTTCAGTACCACAATACCAAAACCAGTGGAAAGATATGCCTTCAGCCCGATGTAAAAAATGTCATAAATGGATTTATCTCCGGGAATTTGCTTCTTCATAATATCAGGGATATTTACCACGGATTCCCCCCTGATAATATCTATGTTCGAATTCTGGTAGGCAAGGATCAGGATTTCAGACTCACTGGTCCAGCGCATGGCTGAAACCCCATTATCCGAAAGGCCGTCTACCTTTGAGATTTTTTCCACTGAATTATCATCCAGGTTGAAATAGAACAAACCCCCTGTGGCGGAACAGTAAATCTTGTTATTCGTCGCTTCTGAAAGGGTACAGAACAGGTAGGGCAGATGCGTTCTCCACTGACCAATGGGAACCTGGCCAGTCAGCGAAACAGATAGGCCAGCCCATATACCAATAAAAAATAACAGTAGCCTTTTTAGCATCATAGCGAGTTTCTATAAATACGCAAAATCCTTTAACATATTACATTCCTTTCAGCTTTTGTACCAGCTGCTCCACAGCCTGTGCACGATGACTGATCTGGTTTTTCAGTGCGAGATCCATTTCAGCAAATGTAATCTTATAACCATCGGGACGAAACACGGGATCATATCCAAAACCCTTTGCCCCTGAGCTGGATTCAGTAATCCATCCATCAACCACCCCCTCGAACTGGTACTCTTTTCCTCCAAGCACCAGAGCAATTACGGTTCTGAACCTTGCGCTTCGCAGCTTCTCCCCTTCCATTTCAATTAACAGTTTTTTGATATTTCCCTCCGCCGGTTCCATGTCCGGAAAAGTGGGGTGACCGATTCTTGAATATCTGGCAGAATAGACTCCGGGTGCACCTTTCAGGGCATCCACTTCGAGTCCGGTATCATCGGCGAAGCAATCGTGGCCTGTCCGCTTATATATGTACCAGGCCTTTTGGGAGGCGTTTTCTTCAAGGGTCTCATGATCCTCTGGAATTTCTTCGATAATATTCAGGTCTTTTAACCCGATCAGTCGGAACTTTTCCCCAAGAAGGGCCCCGATCTCCTCCAGTTTATGCAGATTATTGGTGGCAAATACAATGTCCATGTTCTTTAGAACAAAAAAGGCCGCAAACAGTTGCGGCCTTGAATTTACATAATTTGAAGCAGCTATGTGCCCCCGGTGGCGCTGAAACCACCAGCAATTCTTGCCGGTCTGGGATTCATGCACAAGACAGGCAGGCCCTCAGGATTGGCGATTAAATACTGTTCAGGCGCTCCTAGCATATAATCGACCCACTTGATGTCGCGTGTGGCCATTACCAGGATCAGGTCAGCCTTATGCTCCTTGGCAAAGCTTACAATCTCATATTTGAATTTCTGCTTTCCGGAGGTAGTAACTATTTCATATTCTATGTCATGCCCTTTTAGAAATGTCTCAACATACTTGATGTTTGAGAGGGTTTTCCGCTTGAATCCCTTGTCCCTTGCCTTCGATTTCAGGATAATGAACTTCGCCCCGAAATTTCTTGCCAGGTAGTAGATCCAGTTGGCTTTTTCCTTGTTTTCGCTCTTGAAATCGATGGGCAGAAGAATGGTTTCAATCTTCTCTTTGGTGGGTTTGTCCTGCACCACAAGAAAGGGGATTCGCGAGGAAACCACCACTTTAAGCGCTCTGCTGCCAAATAATTTTTGTGCTCCCTTCATCCCATGGGTCCCCATAATGATCATCTCAGCCTTCAGCTCTTTGGCCGTTTCACCAATGGCATGAAAGATCGAACCTGCCACGACCTTGCAATGGGGTGTTTTTCCAAACTCTTTCCCAAGTTTTTCAGATGAAGCCACCATTTCACCTTTTTTTCCGTCGGCATCCTTGCTATCTGCAACTATGTGCAACAGAAGGATTTCCCGGTTCAGGGCCTTGGAAATATTTACAGCATGCTGAAAAGCGTTCTCAGCTACCTGCGAGAAATCCCACGGCACGATAATTGGCCTTTCTAACTTTTCCATAAATATCCTATTATTTGGTTATCAACGATGGGTAAATATATTTTTATATTTTTGATAATACCAAGTGCAGCGCTGATTGCACTGATTGACAAGTTATGAATTTATTCTTCAAGTCATATAAGTATTGCTTGATTTTTTTTCTGCTCATCACTTGTGAATCTGGCTTCAATCGTGGTATTGCGCAAGATAACAAGCTTTATCTGACCCCCTGGATCCAGGAGATTATCCTTCCCTCTCCAAACCATGAAATTCCCAACGAGACTTTCTACCGCAACCATCTTGGTACTCTTTTCATAGGTAAAAACAATGGTCTTACCATCATTTCAGGTCAGGAAATGAATCACCTTCTTATGGAGGGACCTGTTTTTGTAGGCGGCGATGAATCAGACACCTTGTTTTATGCTGCTCAAAATGACCTGGGATTCCTGGTCAGGCAGCAAAACCATGTATATAAAAAGGTTTCACGGGTGCATTTTCTGTCTGCTTCCCTACGGACTTTTTCACCCACTGGTTTTGTATCAGAAGGCAGGCACATGGTCCTTAGTTCCAATAAGGGAACTTACCTCCTTTCCAGAACAAAGACTGAATTCCTCAAGGATGGAAAAACCCAGAAACTGCAAGCCGGAATTGATACGATACTAAACCAGGAACTGCTTCGCCAGTTAAGCGATAAAACAGGAATCACAAGGAAAGGGATCCGTCAGATAAGCAGATACAGCGATGATGAAATCTGGATACTGGGAGCTTACTCCCTCCACAGAATTATCGATCCATCCCCTCTCTCCATCATGGAAACAGGCCCCCTGATTCCCGGCCGGATCCTGAATTCTCAGGTAAGCAGGGGACAGATTTTGCTGGGAACAACTCAAGGAATATATAGCCTGGATCAGCAAAGTGACCAGACCAAGCAGTGGAAGGTCACCGATTTGCTCATCGAAGATCATAGCCCGGTCAGAATGCTGCATTCTGCTTATAACCAGACAATTGGAGCAGGTCCGCGTGGCCTTTATCTGGTCAGGGGAATGCAATCAGAAACCCTTGACAAAGGGAGTTTTACAGGGATCCTGATCCT
>SPBY01000432.1 GCA_004525825.1 Bacteroidia bacterium | reverse complement strand
TGGGGAGGTATTATATCCCTTTGGATTTGGATTAAGCTACACAAGTTTTCAATATGACAACCTGATCCTGGAGAAGGATGAAATCGGTGCAGAGGAAACAATCACTGTTAGCGTGGATGTAAGCAATTCAGGAGCCATGGACGGAGAGGAGGTGGTGCAGTTGTACCTCCGTCGACCCAATTCGAAATACAGGCGTCCCCTGAAAGATCTCCGGGGATTTGAAAGGATCCCGGTGAAAGCAGGTCAGAGCCTGGTGGTCACTATGGAACTGGGTCCGGAAGAGCTGTCGTGTTACGATACTGAGCTTGGCGATTATGTGGTGGAAGCAGGAGAATACCAAATCATGGCCGGACCTTCGTCCGGGGAGGAGGGGCTGCTGATTACTTCTCTGGTGGTTCGGTAAGCGGACCGGATTATACAATCTGTTTCGATCCGTCCCCGATCTCTGCCACATAGAAATCGGCTTTGAGTCCGGTGCGATCATGGTACCCAATTCCCACGTCACGGATAAAGATTTCCACTGCATCCTCCCTGACGATGCTGACCGTGCACCCGCCGAAACCTGCGCCGGTCATTCTGCTGCCTATGGTGCCTTTAATTTTTCGGGCCTCTTCCACCAGTGCGTCCAGTTCCTTGCCGGTCACTTCGTAGTCATCTCTGAGTGAGTCATGACTCTGGTTCATGAGCTCACCGAAGCTCTCCACATCTCCCCGGTTGAGTGCTTCAATGGCGGTGAGGGTACGGTTGTTTTCAGTGATCACATGCCTGGCTCTTCCACGTATAACTTCGTCCGTGATCAAGTGAGAGAGAGCATTGGATTCATCCAGGGTCAAATCGCTTAAATTCCTGATTTCTTTCCCGGTGCGAAGAGTCTCAACAGCAGCTTCACACTGTGCCCTTCGCTCATTGTATTTTGAGTCGGCCAGGCCCCTTCTTTTGTTGGTGTTGGCGATGATTATTTTCATCCCCTTCAGGTTTATGGGAACCCTCTCATAATCAAGAGTATCGCAATTCAGGAACAAGGCATGTCCAGCCTTACCCATGCCCGAAGCAAACTGGTCCATGATCCCGCAGTTTACACCCACAAAAATGTTCTCCGCTTTCTGTGACAATTTTACCAGTTCCATTCGGTCCAGTCCGAACCCAAAAATCTGGTTCATGGCAAAGGCGGTGACCATCTCGATGGAGGCCGATGAGGAGAGTCCGGCCCCGTTGGGGATGTCGCCGGAATAGAGCAGGTCGAGACCTTCAATTTCCCGGGTGGTTTTCCTCAGTTCATTCAATACGCCCACCGGATAATTGATCCACGATTTTCCCTCTTTTTCAAAAGGGGTATCCAGGTTCACCTCGCTTCGATGATCAAAATTGGTGGTGGCAAAACGTACCAGCCGGTTCTGGTTTTTTCTAGCCATAAGATAGGTGCCAAAAGAGAGCGCACATGGGAAAACGTAGCCCCCGTTATAGTCTGTATGTTCCCCGATCAGATTTACCCTGCCCGGTGAGAAGAACAGATATATCTCACCCTCACGCTCCCCGTATAAACTGATAAAAGTTTCTTTTAGCTGCTCCTTGTTCATGACTGTAAATGATTTAGCCAGCCAAATGTAGAAAAAATTATCAGTTCAGGATTCTATGGACCAATTTTACTAATTTAGGGCCATGGCCCCCGACACTCCATATAGAAAGGCATGGGTCTATGCCGGAATCATTGTTTTCACAACGCTGCTTCTTCTGCCTTTCCTGGGTTCGGTAAACCTGTTTGACAGCGATGAAACCAATTATGCAGAGTCGGCCAGGGAGATGATCATTACCGGTGATTATCTCACCGTACAAATAGATTATGAGCCCTTCCCTGAGAAACCACCACTTTTTTTCTGGCTTCAGGTTCTCTCCATGAAACTATTCGGGATCAATGAGTTTGCTGCCAGGTTTCCCAACCTGATTTGTGGGATACTGTCCATGGTGATGCTCTATTATCTGGGCAGGCACATATATGGTCACCGCTTCGGAATGTTTTGGATCCTTTCTTACGGTTCAGCCATTCTTCCCTTTTTCTTTTTTAAATCGGGGATCATTGATCCCTGGTTCAACCTTTTTATTTTCATGGGCATTGCCAGGTTCATCTTTTATCTGGATTCTTCGAGGGTGCGAACCCGGGTACCGAACCTGATCTTCTCTGCTCTGTTTTTTGGATTGGCCACACTCACCAAGGGTCCGGTGGCCGTGCTGATCTTCCTTCTCTGTTTTTTGTTATTTCTGAGCCTGAGGCGCTTTCGGATTTCCACCACCGCATCACATGTGGTTCTTTTCACCCTGGTGCTTGCCCTGGTGGGTGGCAGCTGGTACCTGTTCCAGGCTTTCCATGGCAATAACAATATCGTCAGGGACTTCATTAGCTACCAATTTCAGCTGTTTTCCTCCCCCAGTGCGGCGCACGAGGGTTTTTTTGGCTACCACATTGTGGTCCTGCTTCTGGGGGTGTTTCCGGCTTCGGTGATTGCCATGAAGAGCATCACCAAAAAATCGGAAAGTACTGAGCTGCAAAAACTTTTCAGACAATGGATGTACCTGTTACTGGGAGTAGTGATTGTCCTCTTCTCCCTGGTACATACCAAGCTGCTTCATTACAGTTCTCTGGCCTATTTTCCCATGACTTTTCTGGCTGCATGGGTCTGGGAAAAATGGATAGACCGGAAAATAGAGATCAAGGGATGGCAGGTGGGCCTGATCTACCTGATTGCCCTTTTCTTTGCCTGTGTAGCCATCTTCTTTCCTATGGTTACCAATCATTACGACTGGCTGATAGGCAAGGATTTTAAATTCCTGGGAGTCTTTACAAGGGCCGCCCTTCAAAGGGATGTTCATTGGAGCGGCTATGAAATGTTCATCGGCATCTTTCTTATTCTGGGGGTGAGCATTGCCGCTGTTCAGATCCTCCGGAGAGACCGAAGGGGAATGCTGATCCTGCACCTGGTGGTGCTGCTGTATGTCTTTGCTTCCCTCATTGTATTCACTGAGCGGGTGGAAAATTACTCCCAACGGGTGGCCGTCAAATTTTATCAAAGTCTGAAGGGGCAGGATGTCTATGTGAATACCCTTGGATTCAGGAGCTTTTCTCAGCTCTTCTATTTTGAGAAACCACCCTCCCAGGAAGACGATAGCCTGGAGCGTTTGATGAATGACGAACTGAAGAAGGATGCTTACTTTGTGCTGAAGGTGAACAGATCGGAGGCCTATCTTGAACGCTATCCCGAACTGGAAGTGATACTTGAAAAGGACGGATATCTATTTGCTGTGAGACGTGCCGCTCCGTCGGGTCCGTGATCCTGTGAAACCAACCAAACCAACCAACCAAACAAATCCTCATGAAGAACTTTTTCTTATGGATAAGCCTGATTCCCTGGCTGGCATCCTGCGGCCAGGTACCTGATAAGGAAGAGGTGCTACTTGAAGTGCACCAGGACCAGCAAAAAGTGGAGGTCTACATAGGCGGAGAGTTGTTTACGGCCTACCGCTACGATGCGGCACTGGAGAAACCAGTGCTTTACCCGGTTTATGCCCCGGGAGGAATCGTAGTAAGCCGGGGATTTCCCCTGGAACCGAGGGGGAAAGAGAGGATAGACCATCCTCATCAAGTGGGACTCTGGTTC
>SPBY01000693.1 GCA_004525825.1 Bacteroidia bacterium | reverse complement strand
TCCCTGAAGAGCCGCTCAAAGTTGCGACCCTCCAGCCTGCTCTCCATCTCCACTCTCTTCTCAAAGGTCATTTGAACTAAAGATAGAGAAATACGAAATGAGATTTAACCAATTTATTTAACAGTTGTTATACCTGAAAACAGATTCCATGTTATCACGAAGCCTTATGTCCCTGCTCCTGCTCCCCTTCTTGTCGGTTGCGGTACCAATGAATCGGGAGATGCATCCCGAACCTTTAGTTTTGAAATGAACTTCTCCTATCCCGGCGATCCGGTGTTCGTGTATGATCACCTCACCGTTGATTACAGCTTAGAAACCCCGGACCTGGTAAAACAGGTATTGGAACATTTTTTGTGGGAACAGTTCAAACCTTGCCTCAATAATCTCCATCAATCTACCAGGAATGAGTAGCTGCTTTCGAAATAGCTGCCGCTGGAATCAAATCCCCTGACTACTACCTGGTAATTTCCACGCACCTCCGGACTGATAAAGGTGAGCTCCGGCTCTTCCCCCTGGCGAATCCGGATGTGCGGATTCCAGTATATGGTATTCCTGACATCGGGCATCCTGGGATTGTCAACCAGGCTTGCCTGCCTCCCGGAAGGGACCGTCCCGAACATATTATAGTTTACCAGCAAGCCGGACGATGGAAGATCGATGTACCCCATATCCCCTTTCCGGGAGATGATATTCAGGATCCCGCCAAAGGTCAGGTTACCCCTCACAAAGGGAGCCTCTACCACTTCCAGCCTTTCGATGTAGCCGGGGGAGATCCCCAGAACAGCTTCCACATCAAAAACTGCCACTCCGTCCACCAGGATCAATGGATCATAGAACTGCAGATCGGGATGTGGTCCCAGTACCTGGAGTTTTTTCCTGTGGTTGGAACGCCTGACAGAAACCTGGGGGGTCACCTCTGTGAGATACTCTTCCATGGTGGGAAGTTTGATGAAATCGTCAAAGTGGACCACCGAGGTGGGTTCTCCATAGAAATAATCCTCCTCAGAAGCTTCCTGCATTCCCTGTTCCTCTTCAGGGACACTGTATTGATCCCTTATCTGGGCATTGACCACCATAGCCTGTATAAAAGCTTCATCGGAGGTGTCTATCTGAAGGGGGTACGAGGGCAGGCTAAGCGGTTCCATGCAAAAATCATGGTCTATATTTATCCGCAGGTTCGCGACTTCGTTGTGGTGGGCAGAAATAAACAGATCCTGTTCCTTATGGCTGTCCGGGAGGGTGAAGAAGAACCTGCCGGAAGAATCTGCATAATTGCAGAAGAATCCCCTTTCGTCTCCCATAAGAGAAATATATACCATGGCAAAAGGCACCGGAATCCCCGTGCTGTCATCTTCAATCCTTCCGGTGATGGAAATCCCCCTGGTCTCCGGAATATAGCCCCTGCCGCCTGATACTGACTGACCGGAAACCGTTACATATTCCCACTGTTTCTTCAGGCTTCCTTCGGGGATCACCGTTACACAACACTCCAATGGCAGAAGCGGGTTGTCCCAGATGAAATTCAGGTTCACGAGGCTGCGCTTCTCATACCTTCCGGGCATCTCCAGGTGAAGAGCTTCAGGAATGCCCGAAGCCGTTGATGATCTGGAAAGTGAAACCGTGGATTCCAGGAGGGTATCGGGATGCAGAACAATTTTCACATAGGGATTCACCACATCTACACTGACATAAGTGTAGGCAGAAGGTCCGTAGTTCCGCATCCAGCGTGTATAAGCTTTCAGGAAATAGGTGCCCGATGGGAGGTCCATGGGTACAGTCAGACTCCCTCCGGCGGCAGAATCCAGTTCGATCTTGGTCCTGGCATAAGCTGCACCGGCGGGAGAAATCAACTCCACATAGCCAACCTTGCTCCAATCCGTTTCACTCGCCTTACCCGGGCTTCTGTAAAATACGCTGAAGCGGATGTTCTCTCCTGCCACATAAATGCTGCGATCTGTCAGGATCAGGTAGCTCTCACCCTCCAAACGATCAGTGACTGGTAAAGGGGCATTCTGCGACCAGGAGTACAAACTGGCCAGAAGCAAACCCATATATAAGACTATTTTTTTCATTCCGGCACCTAATTGCTCTCGTAATTACCCATTTTTATGTTCCATGCTACGGTAAT
>SPBY01000453.1 GCA_004525825.1 Bacteroidia bacterium | reverse complement strand
TTACCTCAAAAAGTCAGGAGTTGAGATGAACTGGAGCAAACTGGAATACTCCATCAACCAGGGGATCTGGGGAACCAGCGTGGGGGGAAAAGAGACTCTCAGCTCAAGCGATGAATTACCCTCGGAGGCTTATCCCACACCCATGGAGAAGTCGGGCACAGAGACACTCACCATTGGATTCCATCAGGGAGAACCGGTGAGCCTTAACGGGCAGGTGCTTGAACCTGTGATGGTCATCCGGGAACTGGAAAAACTGGCAGCACCCTGGGGGGTGGGGCGCGACGTTCATGTGGGCGACACGATCATTGGGATCAAGGGCCGTGTTGGATTTGAGGCAGCTGCAGCTCGGATTATCATTGATGCCCACCTGGCACTGGAGAAGCATGTACTTACAAAGTGGCAGCTCCACTGGAAAGAACAGACCGGACAATGGTACGGCATGTTTGTGCATGAAGCCCAATACCTGGAACCTGTCATGCGCGACCTGGAGGCTTTCCTGGAATCCTCACAGAAGAAGGTAAGCGGAGAGGTAAGTATCAGACTCAGACCCTACAGTTTTGCAGTGACCGGGGTAAAGAGTCCCTACGACCTGATGAATGCCTCTTTCGCCACCTATGGCGAAATGAACCGGGCATGGACGGCCGAAGAGGTGGATGGATATACCAAGATTCTGGGGAACCAGCAGAAGATCTGGTATTCGGTCAACGGGACCGAGAATTTGTTTCAATAGTAATTCAAAGAAACACAGATAAGAGAATATGAATAAAATAGGAATTATAGGTGCGGGAAATATAGGTATGGCCATTGCGAAGGGCATGGTATCCCAGAAAGTAATTTCCCCTTCGAACCTCTACCTTTCCAGGAAGAAGATGGAATTATTGTCCGGGCAAAAGAAGGAAGGATACCAGGTCACCGACAACCTTAGTCTGGTTTCGGCCTGCGATATTATTATTCTGGCCGTATTGCCGGGACAGGCTCTGGAGGTGATCCTGGAGCTGAAGGAAGAGCTTCAGAAGGGGAACAAGATCCTGGTGAGCGTGGTCTCTGCGGTAAGTATTCAGGAGCTGAAGGAGTGGAGCGGAAATGGAGTAGCTGTGGTTCGGATCATGCCCAATACTGCGGCTGAGTTCGGGGCGAGCATGACCTGTGTGGCAGGAGAAGATGAGGATGCGGTTTTGCAAGTGAAAAAATTGTTTGATCCTTTGGGCCAAACCATGGTCATCAAGGAGCACCTTATGCCGGCTGCCACCATCCTGGCTGCCTGTGGCATCGCCTTTTTCCTGCGATTTATCAGGGCGGTATCGCAGGGCGGCATACAAATCGGATTTCACGCCGAAGAAGCCGGAAAAATTGCCGCTCAAACAGCCATGGGAGCTGCCGAACTTCTCTTGAAAACGCATAATCATCCGGAATTGGAAATAGACCGGGTGACCACCCCCATGGGGTGCACTATTTCAGGGTTGAACGAGATGGAACATTTCGGATTGAGTTCGGCCATGATCAAGGGAATTGTAAAATCCTATTCGGAGATCAGCGATCTGAAATGAGTGGAGAAGTATCCTATATCGACCTTTTGACGGAGATGCTCTCCATTCCCTCGGTAAGCAGGGAGGAGCAGCAACGGGCCGATTTTCTTGAAACCTACCTTCAAAGAGCCGGCTTTGCGGTGACCCGCATCCATCAGAACCTCCTTCTGGGAAATCCGGAGGCCAGGGGCCCTGTGGTACTAATGAATTCCCATCTCGACACGGTTCCCCCGGTGGAAGGCTGGGAGACCGATCCTTATACACCAGTGTTGGAAGGAGATAAGATCACTGCCCTGGGAAGCAATGATGCCGGTGCCTCTGTGGTGACCATGCTGGCAGCATACGGAAGAATGAAGGAAAGGCTCAGTGAGCGAATGAACCTATTGCTACTGATCAGTGCCGAAGAGGAGGTATCGGGGGAAAATGGAATTGTTTCTGTATTGCCAGTTCTGGGGAAGGTGGAAGCAGTGATTGTGGGAGAACCCACGGGAATGCATCCCGCTGTGGCGGAGAGGGGATTGATGGTCCTCGATGCAGAGGTAAAAGGAAAGGCGGGGCATTCAGCCCGGAACGAAGGTATTAATGCCATCTATGAAGCCATGGAGGACATCCGGGCCATCAGGGATCTAAGCTTTACCAGGGATTCTGCATGGCTGCCTGAACCCGGGGCCAATGTAACCATGATATCTGCAGGGACCCGGCACAACGTGGTACCGGATGTCTGCCGCTACGTGGTCGATGTGAGAAGCAACGACCGTTACGAAAATGAAGAGATGTTGGCTTTGATCCGCTCGGTGTGCAAGGCAGAGCTGATACCACGATCGACCCGTCTGAAACCCTCCTGTCTTGATCCCGAAAATAGTCTGATGAAGGCCATCCATATATGCAATTTTGAGCCTTTTGGCTCTTCTACCCTGTCCGACATGGCCTTGATTCCCTTTCCGGCCGTGAAAATGGGTCCTGGCGATTCGGCCCGGTCACACACCGCAGGGGAGTACATCCTGATCAGCGAGATGAAGGAGGGGATTTCGAAGTACTGTCAATACCTTGAAAACATAAATTTATAGTTTAGATAATATCGCTATGAAACTTTGGGACAAAGAGATATCGACTGAACAGTGCATACTGGCATTTACCACCGGTAAAGATCCGGTGTATGACCTGGAACTTGCCCCTTACGATGTCGCCGGATCCATGGCGCACACTATCATGCTGGCAGAAGCAGGAATGATCAGGAAAGAGGAGGCTGAACAACTTGTGGGTGAATTGAAACTGTTGTACCGGCAATCTCGGGAAGGCAGACTGATACTGGAACCAGGTGTTGAAGATATCCATTCACAGGTGGAGATGATGCTGACCCATAGCTTGGGCGACCTGGGTAAACTCATCCATGCAGGACGATCAAGGAACGATCAGGTGATGGTGGATATCAAATTGTTTCTACGCGATGAGATAAAAGAGGTGGCCGGAGAGATAAGTAAGCTCGCGCTAACCTTCCTCAAGCAGGCCGATAAATATAAGGATGTGGTGATGCCCGGTTATACCCATATGCAGGTGGCCATGCCCTCCTCTTTCGGATTGTGGCTGGGGGGATATGCGGAAGCACTGGCCGATGACCTGGGCTTTCTGCAGGGAATCCATTCCTTGGTCAATCAAAATCCATTGGGTTCAGCTGCGGGATTCGGCTCTTCTTTTCCTGTGGACCGGGAACTGACCACCCGGCTGCTGGGCTTTGAAGGTTTGCACATCAGCTCGGTCAATGCGCAGATGAACAGGGGAAAAACGGAATGGTACGTAGCTTCAGGAATTGCTGGTGTGGCCTCTACCCTGGCCCGCTTCGCCATGGACGCGGTGTTGTTTATGGGACAAAACTTCGGATTCCTATCCCTTCCGCCCGAGCTTACCACCGGATCGTCCATCATGCCCCATAAGAAAAATCCCGATGT
>SPBY01000148.1 GCA_004525825.1 Bacteroidia bacterium | reverse complement strand
GAGGAGAATTTGGGTTTCTCCAGGGCCAACAACCAGGCCATCAGGGAGTCTTCTGGCCGCTATGTACTGCTGCTGAATCCGGATACAGTAGTGGAGGAGGACACCTTTATCAAGTGCATTGAATTCATGGACACACATCCCGATGCCGGGGCATTGGGAGTAAAAATGATCAATGGCAAGGGAGCGTTTCTTCCCGAGTCCAAACGGGCCCTGCCCACCCCAAGCGTGTCCTTTTATAAGATGTTCGGACTTGCATCGCTCTTTCCGGGATCGAAGCGTTTTGGCAAGTATCACCTGGGTCACCTGAACAAGGATGAGACCCACAGCGTGGAGGTACTGGCTGGTGCATTTATGTTCCTGCGCAGGGAAACCCTGGAGAAGACGGGCAAGCTCGACGAAAGCTTCTTCATGTACGGAGAGGACATCGATCTCTCCTACCGCATCCTCCAGGCAGGTTACCTCAATTACTATTACCCGGGAACCACCATCATTCATTACAAAGGGGAAAGCACCAAAAAAGGGAGCCTCAACTATGTGAAGATGTTCTACCAGGCGATGATCATCTTTGCTGGCAAACATTTTACCTCCCGAAAGGCGCGCACCTTCCGCTTCCTTATCAACCTGGCAATCTATTTCAGGGCAGGCCTCTCCCTGGCCCGGCGATTCTTAAAGGGAATCTACAGACAGGTACTGGACGGCGTGCTTATCTACCTGGGCTACCTGTTTGTACTCCCCTTCTGGGAGAAGGTAAGGTTTGATACGGTGGACTACTACCCACCCAGGTTTCTGCATGTCGTAGTACCGGCTTACATTCTCATTTGGCTGGTATCGCTTTACTATTCCGGGGGATATGACCGGCCCATGAAGCCACTCTCCTTCCTGAAAGGTCACCTGGTGGGTCTGTTGTGCATCCTGGTAGTCTATGCCCTGCTTCCCCTTGAATGGAGATACTCCAGGGCACTGATTTTCCTGGGCGCACTCTGGGCCCTTATGAGCACCCTTAGCATCAGGCTTGTGCTGCATTTGTCAGGGATCAGGGACTATGAAATTGACCTGAACAGGCAGAAAAAGATGGTCATCATAGGCAGGGAGGATGAAGCCCGAAGAGTAAGTGCCCTGCTGGGTGACACCCAGGCCAGACCCCATATCATCGGATTTGTCCATCCCGAGGCCGGTGAACAGGAGACCGGTGACAGTGCTAGCTCACTCTACATTGGACACATTGAACAGATTGATGAGATAGTCTCTATCCACCGGGTGGATGAGATTGTGTTCTGTTCCAAGGACCTTCCATCCCGGAGGATCATAAGAATCATGTCACGGCTCATCGGAACTTCGGTGGATTTCAAGATTGCTCCTCCCGAGAGCATGTCTGTCATTGGCAGCAACTCCATCAATACAGCAGGGGATCTCTACACCATCCACTTCAACTCCATCGCTAAGGCGGCAAACCGCAGAAATAAGAGGCTCTTTGACGCCAGCACTTCCTTTCTGCTTTTTTTCACCTTTCCTCTATGGTTTCTCTTTGTCAAAGGGCATGTCCGCAGCGTGGGAAATACACTCCGGGTGCTGTTCGGGAAATGTACCTGGGTGGGATACCTCCGGGCGGGACACCCACAGCAGCCTGAGCTGCCCAAGCTGAAAGAGGGCATTCTTAATCCGGGGATCCATCTTCCCACCGAGTCTCTGAGCCCGGAGAGAATAAATGAGATCAATGTGGTCTACTCAAAAGATTACCGCCCGTTCAATGATCTGTTAATAATCACACGGAATTTCAGGAAGATATGAAAGGAATTTTTGACTAAATTTAGCAAAATTGCTTAGTCATATGAGAAGAGTTCTCTTATCATTCATTCTAATTTTCCTCTCTTTCCAAACCTTTATTTTTGCACAAAGAGACTCGGTTCGTACCCTGTTCCTCGATGCAGAATCATGGTTCCTCTTTGAAGAGTATACAGAGGCCCTTCCCCTGTATCTGGAGCTTCATGAAAAGGACCCGGGTAATGACAACCTCAACTACAAGATCGGGATTTGTCTCTTGAATGATCCTTATCAGAAAGACAAAGCGATTCAGTACCTGCTCGATGCGAGCGAAAACATCAACCCTTCCTACAAGGAGAACAGCGTGAAGGAGAGAACAGCTCCACCTGATGCACTCTATCACCTGGGCAATGCTTACCTGGTGAACGAACTGCTCAACCATGCCATTGAATCCTATGAAGAGTTTCTCAAGGTCATGGACCACGATGTATACGATGAAGAACTTGTGAAGGCCCAAATTCGCTCCTGTAAAAATGCACAACGGCTGAAAACCATGCCTGTGGACATTGACATGACCCTCATGGATGAAATCATTAACACGCGCTATGCTGATATTCGCCCGGTGATCTCCGGCGATGGAACCAAGATGGCCTTTGTGACCGAACTGCCCTTTTACGACGGAGCATTCTTCACAGAAAAGACCGAAGAGGGCTGGTCCTACCCCCAGATCATCACCCAGAGCATGGGTTTTGATGAGGATATATACCCCGTTTGCCTTTCTTACGATGGCACTGAAATGATCCTCTACTACGATGATGACTACATCGGGAACCTCTACTACAGCCGGTATGAAAATGGCCTGTGGCTTCCTGCTGAAAAAATGGGAGAAAATATTTCCACCAAATATTGGGAGTCGCATGCTTGCTTTAGCAAAGATGGGCAAAGCCTCTATTTCACCAGCAACAGAAAGGGTACCCACGGGGGCCTTGATATCTATGTATCGAAGAAGCTGAGCGACGGAAACTGGGGCCTTCCTGAAAACCTGGGAACCACCATCAACAGCCCATACAATGAAGAGAGTCCGTATATCAGTGAAGATGGTCAAACCCTCTTTTTTAGTTCCTACGGACACTACAACATGGGTGGCTATGACATTTTCTATTCCAAAAAGGGCAAGGATGGGACCTGGGGTGTACCGGTAAACATAGGATATCCCATAAACACCACCGACAACGACCTGAATTTCCAGCCCATCAACAATGGCGAAGCTGCCTACTACTCCGTGTATAGTCCCCGGGGTGTTGGCCAGCACGATATCTATTACATGAACATCTATTCGGTCAACAATCCCAGGCTCTATTATGTCACCGGGAACCTTCGCACCGAAGATGGCTCCATTGACTCCACTCAGTTGGCCATTTATGTGGTCGAAACCGGAGACACCCTGATCTTTACCAAGCCCGGCCAGGACGGAAGTTTTGGCTTTAAACTGAAGCAGGGAATCTATGAACTGCATTTCATGGGAAAAGGGTATGAGGAGCTGATCAGGCCGCTGCATATTACGGCCGATTCCAATAAAGAGGGGATCCGGCTGACGGATGACCTGTCCCTGAAGCCGGAAGAAAGAGCTGTGCTGATGTTTGAAGGAGAGGAGAGCCAGATTCAGTTGAGAGACCAGATTTATGAAGGGACTGCAGGTGAGATCATTACGGTTCCTATAAGAGCACCCAGGGGAAGTACCTTGGTGGTCAGGACCTACCAGGATTCTGTGCTGGTAGGGAGCGATACCATTGAGCTTGACAGGCGCAGGACTGACCTGGAGATTATTCCGCTGCCGGGTACCAGTGAGGTGGAACTTGAAATGATAGATGAAGATGGGAACATACACCGAAACAGGTTCACAGTGATTGGTACCGTGCCGGAAGTAAAGGATGATGAGGAAGGCCAGATTATAAGCCTGTCAGATCCCATGACAGGAGCTGCGGTGAGCGTTTTATTAATGGAACAGGCCGGCACGGTTTCTGGGGGTGATGCCAATCTCTTGAAACAGGAGTTGTCCCAAAACTCCGACGGTGCATTGAAAGCCTACCTGGAGCAACTTGACCTGGAGGCTGAAGAGATCGGCACTGTAGAGGAATTCATGTCACACCTGGGAATGGTGGCGGAATCGGAGGGATTTACCATGGACGACGTGAGCCGGGCCATGCTTGAGAGCCTGGGACCAGGCGAAGAGGGTGAGGATGTGGAGGCACTTTTTTCACAGCTTCGTAATGAAGCAGAGGGTGCACTGAAGGAGGAACTGGAGATGCTCGATCCTGAAAAGGAGGGAATCACTAGCCCGAAAGAGCTGTTTGAACATCTTTATGAGCAGGCCGATCCAAAAGGATACCATAAAAACGAAGTGGATGCCATGCTTTCGGATGTTCTTACACATGGTGATGCCGAACTCCTGAGACAACATTTGATCGAAAACAGCGACGGTGCACTTAGAGCGTATTTGCTTCAGCTTGACCTGGAAGCTGAAGGTATTACCAACGACGGGGAGTTGCTAAGGCACCTGGAGGAAGTGGCAGAAGCAGAGGGTTTTGGCATGGAGGAAGTAAGAAGGGCCATGCTGGAAAGCCTGGACCATCCCCTGGAAGTGGACCGCGTGTATGAAGAGCTGCTTGGAAGCACCGACGGGGAAGTGAATGAGATCCTGAAACAGCTGGATCTGCGTAAGGAAGGAATCTACACCATCGAGGAACTGATTGAAGCCATGAGCCGAATGCTGGCAGAAAAGGGTTATGGCAGCCAGGAGATAGAGAAGATCTTATCGGGTCTCTTCCCCTACCATGGGGACCTGATTCAGGAGCTGGGAGAAAAGTACGGGCAGAATGCAGATGACCAGAGGAAATTAGGGTGGCCTTTGGTGTTGCTGTTCGTAGCCGTGGGAGCCGGACTGATCTGGTTCATCATTATCTGGTGGAAACGACGTGACAAAGAGAAAGATCAGGACAATTAATTGGAGCTCCAAACCTTGCCTCTCCTACCCTAATTATTATTGTACTGTCGATTAAATTTTTAAATTTGTAATATACACGCTAAATCCACCCGACATGAGAAGGCTTGTCCTATTCATTTCCATGTGTTTCCTATCCTCCCTGATGGCTGCACAAAACGTAAAGGTTGACTTCAACGATGGTGAATTCTTCCTGGCAGCGGAAGAATATGAGGAAGCCCTGTTTGCCTTTGGCAAGGTCTACAACAAAGGCTACCAGGAAAGCGCTTACATCAACTATCGAATGGGTATGTGCCTGATCAATATTCCCGGCAGAAAGACCGAAGCGATCCCCTACCTGGAGAAGGCCCAAGGCCGCATTTCGACCAATGTGAAAGAGGGAAAGCTTGATGAGAAGGATGCTCCCCCCGATGCCCTCTTGTATCTGGGGAATGCATACAGGATCCATATGGAGGTGGACAAAGCGCTCAATGCCTACAACGAATTTGCCCAGTACATCGATCCCAAGGATGAAATTTTGCAGGCTTTTGTGGACCAGCAGATGGTATCCTGCGGTAATTTACTGGTGGGAACCACTAGTCCTGTCGAATACAGGGTTGGGAATCTTGGACAGTTACCCGAGAGCCATACTGCCCGTTACAACATGGTGGTATCCGACGACATGAGTACCCTGGCCTTCATGGGGAAAAATCCCTTCTACAATGGTATCTATGTGGCAGTGAAGGAGGGCGAGGTCTGGGGAAGGCCCATGAACATTACCCCCTCGGTGGCCTCCGACGGAAACATGGATGTGGTGGCTCTGTCGTCCGATGGAAAAAGGATGCTGCTGGCTGTTATCGATGAATTCACCAGCAACATCTACGAGTCGGTGTACGAGAATAATCGCTGGAACCCAGCCGTTTCGCTGGGCAAACCCATCAACTCAAAGTACTATGAGGCATCTGCCGCCTATTCACCAGACGGTAAATCAATCTACTTTTCCAGCAATCGTAAAGAATCCCTGGGCGGCATGGATATTTTCCGAAGCGACCTGAGTGACGATGGTAGCTGGAGCTTGCCAGTGAACCTGGGACCCGCAGTCAACACCATTCTGAACGAAGACACACCCTACCTGAGTCCCGATGGAAAAAGACTCTATTTCAGTTCCCAGGGACATAGTACCATAGGGGGCTTCGATATATTCTATACCGAATTGATGGACGATGGCAGCTGGCACGATGTTCCGGTCAACCTGGGTTACCCCCTGAACACCTCGGATGACGATATGGTCCTCTCGACCGTTGGAATATCGGAGGAAAAAACCTCCTTTGTTCTTGCTCAGGCCAAGATGCCGGGATTCGATCTCTTTAAATTCGAGATGATCGACCGCAACGGAACACCGGTTCCTGTGCCCCTGGAAAAGCAAGAGGAACCCTTGGTGGAGGAAGTGGTGGTGGTGACCGAAGAGCCAGCTGTAGTGGTTCCAGACAAACCCTCTCCCCGAAGAGAGTACTACCTAAGGCCCATCTACTTCAAATTTGAAAGCTACCAACTGGACAGGGATGGCATGGAGAAACTGGACCAGCTGAGCTCTCTCATGGCGGAATTCCCCTCCCTTGAGATTGAAATCAGAGGACACACCGATGCCAAGGGTACTTTTGAGTACAACCAGAAGCTCTCGCTCAATCGGGCTAAATCTGTATACAAATACCTGATATTGAACGGTATTGCCAATGAGCGCATGACAGTGACCGGATTGAGCGAAAGTGAACATGTGGCCCGTAACGAGACCAAAGACAACAGGGATGCTCCTGAAGGAAGGATGCTTAACCGCAGAGTCGAGTTCAGGGTGAGTGTTACAGAAGGTTTAATTATCGAAATGGAGAAGGTCCGGGTTCCAGACTACCTGAGACTGGATGATTGAACACATAAGCCGTAGTTTTATGAAGAGACTCCTGTCTTTGTCTATACTATTTTGCCTGGCTATCCTAAGGCTCCATGCCCAGCAGGTTAGTGCAGAAGCTAATTTTTATGATGCGATCTACTTCTACGAAGAAGAGGAGGATTTCGAGGAAGCCCAGTACCTTTTCAGGCAGGTCCTGGAGAAAGAACCCCGCAACGCCAACGCTATGCATTGGCTGGGCATGTGTTACAACCACATCGAGGGTCAGGAACAAAAAGGGAT
>SPBY01000025.1 GCA_004525825.1 Bacteroidia bacterium | reverse complement strand
GTTATAATCACAAGACTTCTAATGACAAACTGATGCTTAAGCTGGATTTTAACATCAGCAGCAAACACAAGATGACCCTGAGATACAATATGTTGAATGCGTGGAGGGACATTCTTCCACACCCGGAGGCCATCATAGGCAGGGGCCCCACCAGTTTCAGGCTCCCCTTTGAGAACGCTTCCTACAGGATTTTTAAGAAGATACACTCTATTGTAGGTGAGGTGAACTCCATGTTCTCCAGTAACGTGTCCAACAATCTGTTGATCGGATTTACGGCCTTCAGGGATCACAGGGAGCCTAAATCCGCACCCTGGCCGGTGGTGGATATTTTCGATGCGAGCGGAAACCTGGCCATCACCATGGGATCCGAAATGTTTTCCACCAGCAACGTGCTGAACCAGGATGTATTCCAGTTGACAGATAACCTGACCATATATAAAGATAAGCATACCTTCAACGCCGGTCTGAATTTTGAGCTCTTCCTGTTTGACAATTCCTTCAACCTCTTTTACTATCCATGGTTCACATTCGGAACGGTGGCGGACTTCCTGGCCAATGATGTGAACGGAATCGATTTCAACGCGGAAACCACAGCTGCACAACAAAAGGATTATGCTTGGTCCTACCTGGATGTGGCCCAGCTGGGATTTTACATTCAGGATGAGTATTCCGTGAACGATAAGCTGAACCTCACCTTCGGTCTCAGAATGGATATGCCCATCTATTTCAATGAAATCGAACAGACCGCCGCGGTACAGAGGGTACAGAATTTTGATGGATGGGTGGATGAGAAAGGAGACCAGATCGATGTGGATCCTTCGGCCTGGCCAAAGGCCATACCTCTCTGGTCTCCCCGCTTTGGGTTCAATTACGACATCAAGGATGACAATACCCTCCAGCTCAGGGGTGGTACCGGTATCTTCTCAGGCAGGATCCCCTTTGTCTGGCTGGGCAATCAGTCATCCAATTCCGGAATCAATGATTTCTATTCCTTCCAGGTAAATGCCACTGCTTCCAACTACCACTGGCCTCAGGTGTGGAAAAACAACCTTGCCTTTGATGCCAAGTTTGGAAACGGTTGGACTAATACAGTCGAAGGGATCCTTTCCAAGGATATCAATGCGGTGGTGCACAGAAATTACAACATGGCGCCTCCATCGGATAATCTGACCGGAACCGGCGATACCCGGGCGGTTTTTGCCGGGTTTAATGAAGTGAATATCTGGTCGTCCCAGGATCCCGTAAACTTCCTGGAGGCAGGTACCATCGTACTGAATAATACCAGGGAGGGATACCAATACAGCATCACCGAAAAAGTGGCCAAAGAGTTTGCATTCGGACTGAGTGCAAGCCTGGCCTATACTTATATGGAGTCCAAGGATTATACTTCCATCCCTGCGGAAATTGCGGCCGATGCTTTCCAGCGCAACCCGGTGGTAGGCAATCCGAATCTCCCCATGCTCTCCTGGTCCAGGTATGGGCTGAAGCACAGGGTGATTGCAACTGCATTTTATTCCAAAGCATATGGAAGAATGGCTTCCACCGTGGGGCTTTTCTTTGAGGCCGGGAAAGGGAACCGCTATTCTTATACCTACGCGGGAGACCTGAATGGGGATGCTATAGGCTTTAATGACCTGCTCTATGTTCCAGCAAACAGTTCAGATATCAATTTTGGTACCGTCAATGCAGGGCTAGCTACGATAGCACCCGATGCTGCAGCCCAATGGACTGCATTGAATGCCTTCATTGAGCAGGATGAATACTTAAGCACCAGAAGGGGCGACTATGCCGAAAGGAACGGGGCCATGCTGCCCTGGTTCAGCCAGTTTGATTTCCGCTTTGCTCAGAATTTCACGGTCGAGGTGGGAGGCAAGAAAAATACCTTGCAACTCTCTCTCGACATCCTGAATCTTGGAAACCTGTTTAGCTCCAATGCAGGAATCAGGAGATTTGCACGTACCTATAACCCCGTTACTGTCAATGGGGTGGATAGCAACGGGACGCCCTGGTTTGGATTCAATACCGGTCTGAAAGAATCCTATGTGGATGACGTTTCTGTCAACTCCAAGTGGCAGATGCAGATTGGAGTACGTTATATATTTCATTGATGAGCTGGAATTTATAATGAAGGGGGATGGCCGGACGGACATCCCTTTTTTTTGTAGCTTAGAGCATGCAAGAAGCAAATTATGAAAAAGAAGATTGATATTGAGAAGTGGGAGCGGAAGGAGATCTACCGTTTCTTCAAGGAGTACGATGAGCCCTACTACGGGATCACGGTGGACCTGGAGTGTAGCGCTGCCTACGATTATGCAAAATCGAACAAGATCTCTTTTTTTCTCTACTATATCTACCTGGTGCTAAGGCAGTGAACCAGACAGAGGCCTTCAAATACCGCCTTGAAGGGAATGAACTTTATCTCTACGATGTGATTAACGGTTCAGCTACCATCGATCGCGACAACGGCACTTTTGGTTTTTCCTACATTCCCTATTTTGAAGACCTGGGGCTCTTCATGGAAAGAGCCACCGAGGAGATGATAGAAGTGAGGATGTCGGACCAGCTTATACGCCATGAGATCGGGGAGAACATCATCCATTTCTCCTCCCTTCCCTGGATAAAGTTTAGCCATGTGAGTCACCCAAGAGACTATAAAAGAAGAGATTCCATTCCCAAGGTAACCGTGGGGAAATATTACCTGGAGGGTAAAAAACGGATGATCCCGGTTTCGGTGCATGTCCACCATGCAGTAGCGGACGGACTCCATGTGGGACAATTTTTTGAGACCCTCCAGAAGCTTTTAATGAATCCCTGACAGCTTCTCTTGATCAAAGGGTGGAGAAACGGGATAAGAGTTCATCCCTATTGACCGGACTCACCGATAGGGTCCGCTGAGCGATGGTGACCTGGTTCCCTTCAATAAATTCAATGTGCTTCAGGTTGATTACGAAAGACTTGTGAATTCGCATAAAATCCTCAGCTGGCAGTGATTCCATGAAATTCTTGATGGTGTCGTGTACCATCAGCTTGTGTTGGTGGGTGTGGATCCGGATGTAATCGCCCTGACCCTCGATAAACAGAATCTCTGCGAAGGGAAGCCCATAAAGTTTTTTGTCGGCCTTGACCAGGATCTTTCCTCCCGGGCCCTCAGCACCATGGTTCTCCCGGAGCCTCTCAAGTGCACGATTCACTGCTTTCAGGAAACGCTCGAAAGAGTAAGGCTTCACCAGGTAATCCGTGGCGTCAAGTTCAAATCCTTCCACCGCATATTCAGGGTAAGCGGTGGTGAAAATAATCAGGGGAGAAACTTTCAGGTATCGGGCAAAAGAAATCCCGGAAAGACCGGGCATGTTGATGTCCAGGAAGAGGATGTCTATCCGGCTATGGTTTAAGTGGTGGGTGGCTTCAATGGCAATGGAGCACTCCGCCACAATCTCAAGATCGGTGACCTCGCCGATATATTTCCGGAGCACGTCCCTGGAAAGCGGTTCGTCATCTATGATGATGCAGGTTGCCATGTTTACTTATTCAGTTCTATGTTGAGGTTCACAGTAAAAGAATTCGATTTTTCATCAATTTCAAGCTGGTATTTTCCAGGATAGATCAAGTCCAGCCGCTGCCTGGTATTGTCGATTCCGATCCCTTTTTTATGCTCCAGGTCCACCCCATCGCTTTTCCCATGACTGTTGTGCGCCCGGAACTTAAGCCCCGGTCCTTCTATTTCCATCTGGATATGAATAAAAGTATGGTCCGTATCACCCCGGAGACCATGCTTAAACGCATTTTCAATGAAAGGGAGCAGCAGCATGGGAGCAATCACCTGATCACCTGCTTCCCCTTTCACTTCCAGGCTGATCTTGGCTTTTTCATGATCCACCCTGTGCCTGTACATCTCCACATAATCGTGGATCATACGGATTTCCTTTTCCAGTTGAACTGTGGGCTGAGCCGTATCATACAGGTTGTATTTCAGGATGTCTGATAGCTGAAGGATCACCTCGGGAGAACGATCCGATTTTTCCAGGGACAGGGCATAGATGGTCTGCAGGCTGTTGAGCAGGAAGTGGGGATTGATTTGCGATTGGAGGGATTGCAACTGGTGAGTACTGGTCATGCGTTCCACCCGCAGGAGCATAAACCAGCTCCTTGAGAGCTTCAGCAGGGTGGTCAGCATCAAAAAACTACCGGTATAGAGCATCAGTACAGGAACGCTGTAGTAGGAAATGAAGTAGTAGTCAGGCAATACCAGATCGATCCAGCTATCGAACAGGAAATAAAGGAACAGCGCTCCGCCCCCCAGGAGAACCAGGGTCAAAAGCCCGTACAGGAGATATCTCTCCCTCCTTAGAAACCTTGGAATGGCCAGGTAGAGATTCAAATATACCACTGCCACCAAGGGAAGCACGAAGATCAGGGTATAAATCACATCAATTTTCTCCAACGATCCCGACGATTTGAAAATATTATACAGGATCACCAGGGCCACCCCCCAGAACAGCAGGTGTTGCCACCAGCGTATCCTGAAGATCATCAGGTCAGTTAGCTTCGACCTGGATCGCTTTAATTTCCGGGTGCGTTCCTTCATGGGACTTCAATTTATGAAATTCCCTGCCGGCAGAAAATATTTTCGATGAAACAGACCAATTCGTCGGCGAATCGACTTATTGCTTATCGAAGACCCAGGTTTCAGGATCGCCGTCCCCCATGGGGCCTCCTTCCATGGCATTGTTGATCACCAGCTTTTCTCCCTTCATGCTGTAAACGGCAGTGATGGTCAGTTCACCCCCGTCTTGCATTTCAATTTCGGTGACGATCTTAAGGGCTTCATCGTTCCAGGTGGCAACAGAAATATTTTCAGAACCCTGGAAGCCCTCGTTTTTACTGTCTGTACCATCCAGGTTATAGGAAGAGGTTCGTTCTCTTCTTTCTCCCTGGAATTCATTCACCCGTGTGGTGGTCATCTTATTGCCCGCTTGCTCAATGGTAATTTCCAGCGGGGCAAAGGAATATTCCCCGGCCATTTTACTTTCAGACTCATTCAGTTTCCATTTTCCGGAAAAGTCTGGATTCTGAGCATAAGCGGCAAAAGAGATGGTTGAAGCCAAGAGCAGAAACAACATTTTACGTAAATAAATTCTTTTTTTCATCATGCATTGGTTTAGGTGAATATTTAGTTGACTATTATTTCACATGAAGTAGCTTGTCATTTAATTTTTCTTTTCCAGCCTGGCGGTCCAGCCTCCTCCGCTAGAGAGATGGATCTCCAAAGTATCGCCACGGCTCAAGTTCGTAATTACCCTGGAATAATCTGCTGCCTGCCGGTGAGCATTGATCCCATCCTTGAATATAACAGCTTCGTACTCACCTTCGGCCAGGAAAGAGAGATGGATGGTCAGGTCCCTGGGGTCCCAGTTTGTCATTGCTCCTATATACCAGGTATCCCCCTTTCTCCTTGCAATGGCCACATATTCAGCCACTTTCCCGTCAAGTGCAAGGGTTTCATCGAAAGCAACCGGAACCTGTGTGATATAATCGGTACACGCTTGCTCTTTCATATAAGCAGTGGGATTATCGGAAAGCATCTGCAGAGGGGCCTCAAAAATCACATACATGGCCAGTTGGTGACAACGGGTACCCTGGCTCATGGGATTGGCGTTTATGGGTGCAAAATTCCTCCTGCTCGCATTCCTCATGGCACCTGGAGTGTAATCCATGGGGCCTGCCAGCATCCTGATAAAGGGAATGCTTACATCGTATCTGGGAACATCCTCGTGAGCCCACTTTACATTTTCCATGCCCTTTACTCCTTCATAACCCACTATATTCGGATAGGTTCTCTGCAATCCGGTGGGTTTGAATATACCATGGTAATCCAGGAGAAGATGGTGATCCGCAGCTTTTTTTGCCATTTCATAGGTGGACGCCACTGCCAGTTGATCATCACGATCGATGAAATCGATTTTGAATCCTTTGATGCCCAAATCAGCATAGAAAGAGAATACTTCATCCAGTTGCATCATTAGCTGGTGCCAGCCAGCCCAGAGTATTACCCCAACTCCGTTTTTATCTCCATGTTCGACGATTGCAGGAAGATCTATCTCCGGCCGGGTTTTGGTCAGGTCCCTGAAATCGGACCAGCCTCCATCCAAGATAATATATGGAATCCCGTTGGCAGCTGCAAAATCGATGTAGTAGAGGTAGGTCTCCGTGTTGGTGCCCGCTTCAAAATCGACATGGGAGATATTCTTGGCACTCCACCAATCCCAGGCGACCTGTCCGGCTTTGATCCAGGAGGTGTCCTCAATCCGGTTTGGGGAGGCCAGTTTCTGTACCAGGTCGTTATTCAATAAATCCTTATCCTCCTGGCTGATGATCACTCCCCGCCAGGGGAACTGCCGGGTTCCCTGGGTTTGTGCTATATATTCTGCACGTTTTACAGGGATATAATTGATCCCCACCTGTTTTTCCTCCAGAGGATATGGGGCAAAGACACCTTTGTATCCCTTGCCCGTTTCATTCAATTGCATGAACATCCCGGGATAATCTTCCAGGTCTGCTTCCAGAATGACCGCTTTTTTTCCTTGCCCCACATCCACCAGCAGGGGCAAAAAAGCCAGAGAATCGGTCCTGAATTCTGAGATCTTCTGTTCGGTATACAGGGCCTCAAAGGAGCAATTGAAAATCTTGCCATCCCTGTAATCCCACATGTAGGGAATAAATACCTGGTGGTCATCCGTAAAATTGAAGTTGGCTTCTTCGTCCTTGATCACAATTTCTCCCTTCATGGCTGTATAGAACCTGTAGGCCACTGCATCGTTATATACCCTGAAAATAATCCCGAAACCGCCTTTGCATTTCAGGGTGAGTTGATTGCAGTGATCGCTGACCACGGCTTTTTTGTAATTGATGGCTTGAAAGGAGGTATTCACTTCTTCTACTTTGGAGGAAGTGATCTTTGCTCCGTCACCCAGGACAGAGCCATCTCCCAACTGAAGTGAAATGGCTGAAGGATCGATGATCTGCTGCTGCCTGTGTGTCACAGACCATTGAAGTTTGTCATTGGCCTGAACTAAAAGTGTGAGGGATCCATCGGGTGAACTCATGGCATACCCGCTTGATTTCTGGCCAAAGCTTAAGGAACATAATCCGCCCAGCACTAACAGGAAAATAAATTTAGCTTTCATCTATTTGTACTTCAGATTCATAATAGTCTTTTGAATTGGCACCATTAATCGAACCTGGTTTACTCATTCTGTACTTCAAGTTCACCCTTCATGGCCTTTTTGAAGAATTCGCCTCCTTCCGTAAGTTCATAGGTTTCCCACGATTTGAGCATTCGTGGACCCCATTCCGGATCGTATACCCAGCACACCCAGCTGATTCCTTTGGATTCCAGGTAATCAATGATATGGTAGCCATAGTGGTCCTCATCCATGGTGGTCCCGGGTCGTATTCCGAGTCCGAATTCGGTCACCATCACCGGGTATTTTTCAGTGGCAAAGCCAAATGCCTCTTCCCATTTGGGCTCCCAGGGAGGTCTTCGTTTATGTTCATAGGGGTGTGATACGTACCCGATTCCTTCCGCTTCCACAGGATCCACCCGAATGGGAGTAAGATCATAGGCCCAGTCGAAACCGGCCACCAGCGGGATGGTCTCCGGATCGTAGGAGCGAATCAATCTGATCATATTTTCGTTGATCTTTTTCCACTCGGGCCAGGTCATGGATCCGAGCTGTCCCCTGTATATGGTTGGCTCGTTAAACAGGTCGTAAAAGGCCACCGTAGTATTTCCCTTGAAATGATTGGCAATGGTTCTCCAGAACTGGTAGGTTTCCTGCTTGGAGGTATTATACATGGGATCCTGGAAAAGTTCCATTTCCAGGTTGCCTATGGAATGCCAGTCAATCACCACATACATATGCAGGTCGGTGCACCATTCCACTGCCTGGTCCAGCAGTTCAAGGTATAAGGCCGGAGTACGTTCCCTCCATGCCACCGGGTGGACAGGAATCCGGACCAGCATGGCTCCTGTTTCCTTCACCTGTTCAAAGTGATGCAGGTTCCAGTGACCCTGGTTTTCAAGCTTATCGGGATCTGATATGGCCAGTCCGCGAAAGAGCATGGTGTCTCCGTCGGGATTCACAAAACTATTGCCCTTTACGCTGATCAGAGGGAGAATCCTGGCTTTGGGATTCTGGACAGGTCTTCGCCAGGGCCCGTTCTGGTACCAGGGAATGGTTTCCTGGGCTGCAAGGTCTGGAGATAGGTATGCCAAAAGGCATAGAGAAGCGAATAGCAGATGTCTTTTCATTGGGAGTTATAAATAGCGATTATTGTTTCTCATAAATAAGGGTTACATCGATCTTCTCTCCTCTGAAGCCGGTCGATTGCTGACGGATGGAAAGTATCCTGCCATCCTCTTTCAGGCTCCATTCTTCGCTGCTAAGCATCTCTGTGGTGTTGCCTCCCCTGGTGAATGTCACCGTTGAATTGATAAGCAGCGATCCAGTGGTTTCGTCCCAGCTGGAAATGGAGACGCGGGGGGACCTGAAGAATTGGCTAAGCATCTCTTCCCCTTCCAGGTTTATCTCTTCATGGCTGACACGGTCGTCGCCCCATTCCACAAGGTTGTATTTCTTCGCAAAGAGAATTTCCCCATCCTGGTTTGCCTTCATCCGATAAGGCACCATGCCTGTTCCGGAATTCCCCAGCTCGCTTTTTTCTTCGCTGAAAAGCCAGTTGCCCGAGAAATCAGCGGGATAGTTATTTTTAAGGGGCAAGGCCGGAAGCTTGCAGGCTTCCCTGTAAGAGGCAGTGGCCTCCCAGAATGCAGGATCATCCTGGGTCAGGATCCTGGGATCACCGTAAAGCTCCTGGTACTGTTTTTTGGAAACATTCCGTGCCATACCTGCCCAGATAACCCAGGAGGTCCAGTCGGGTTGGGTGTCCAGGATCTCGGGGAAGGGGGGATTGCCGACCTCGCCCAACAAGAGGGGTTTGCCCTGGGACAGGTTCTTGAGGCTGTCGTAATAATCCTGGTTAAAATCGCTGCCATATACGTCCAGTGACAGGATGTCGAGGTATTCGTTTCCCGGATAGAAGTTGGAGAACTTCCGGATGGGGGTGGAGGGACGGTCCACGTTCCAGACCCAGACCAGGTTATCCAGTTTGTGATGATTAGCAAAACGATCATAGATCTGGCGATAGAGGTCGGCCGTACTGTATTCACCCACTCGACCGCCCCACCAGAACCAGTCTCCGTTCATTTCGTGGTAGGGGCGCCATAGTATCGGTACCTTTGCCTCCTGAAGCTGTTTCAGGTAGAAAGCCACCGAATCCACCTGGGCCTCCCAGCGTTTGTAAAGCCGGGTTCCGGGCGTCAGTACCTCTTTGAACTGCTCATCCAGCAACTGGCCCTGGACACTTGCCAGGGAGTCGGGGGGAAAAGGCCCCCGTGGCTGGAAGGTCACCGGTTCGTCGGCAGTGGGAGGTACCGCATGCCAGCAAATGGTGATGATGGCCCCCTTCTTGTGCTGACGGATGGCTTCCTTAACAATATCCGGTCGTGCCAGGTAGGAGTCCGTATCCCCGTCTTCGGCAAAACCCATGTCGGTACTCCATATGGCTGGTGTCTGACCGCTGTACTCTGCCGCAAACTGGCTGTTACGGTCTTTGGTAGCAGGGTAGTTGTGCTGACCGGTCAGGGTATACTTACCGGAAATGGAGTAAACAAATTCCAGCAGGGCTTTGGCTTCCGGGGAAGCATTGGGAGTGACTGGCTCCTGCGAAACTCCAGGTGCTAATGTGCTCAGCAACAATGCAGAGATAAGGACGATGGAACAGATACTGGTTCTTTTCATGCTACGGTGTTTAGTTGGTTTCCAGGTTAAATCCACTGATCTTCACAAGGGGTTTCTCACCGCGGCAGTCCTCTGCTTTCACGGTCATCCTGATGGTTTTTGACTCACCGGGAAGCAGGGAGAAAAAGTTATCACTGAAGAAGGCAGGCAGGATGCGTTCGCCCGTGATAGTTCCGGCCACCTTCAACCTGATCATCAGGGCGGGTGTATCCGTATTGTTCTCCAGGTGGATTTCAAGGATCCATTGATCCCCGATGCGCTTCACGGTACTTCCGGTAGTTAGATTCACCATTGGCATTTCTTTCAGGGCCTGGTAGTTGCCCTCTTCCAGTCCTCGCCAGTAGAAGTTATCTGAAAGAAGCCGATCCCCTTTCCTCAGGGTGAGTTTGACAAAATGAGTAGCAGAAAGACTTTCCGGAAACTCCAGGTGGAATAGTTTTTCGGTGGTATCCTCGTGGCTGTCCAGGGTGGCTTCCTTTTCCCATTGCACGGAACCATCCATGTTTACCAGCTGCGCTTTCGCCACCAGTCCGCTTAGGTCCCCGGCACTCAGGTTCACTACCTCGATGGTATCAAATACCGGGTTCCACTGAATATGAAGAGGCTCCGAGGCTTTCTTGCATCCGAAATAAGCCGCGGTGGGATCAAAATACCAGTCGTAGGTCTGCCAGACCATGGAGGGCCAGGCCGAGTGACTCATCCATAACAGCAGTCCTTTGCGGAACTTGCTTCGTCCTTCAAACAGACCCCGGTAGCCATCATAATTGATCCACTGGGCCATCTCGGTGAATTCTTCGGCACTCTCCATGGGTCCGAATCCTTTCTCAATAATCTCATTGAAAGAGGCAGCTCCCTGGGCTCCTTCCAGGCAATAGTCGTGCAGTCCCCACTGGCTGTTCTGGGGCCACAATTTGGATTCAGGAAGAGTCTGGGAAAGACTCTCATAAGTCATAACATTAGGCATCCCTCGCTCGCTGTGAAGCTTGTGCCTGCCATAGAGTAAGAAGTAATCCTGGACGGGAAGAGCCCTGTAGGGACCTCCTCCACTTACCACTCCCATGGATGAGTTGGAGATGTAATCCATATCCGGGTGGATCTCAGCCACCAGGGCACGCAGGGCTGTATCCAGCACTTCCGGTGGATTGCCCTCGTTCCGGCCCACGTAGATGGCCATGGAAGGATGGTTCCGGATGCGTTTGATCATGTCTTCTGCATTGTCCATGAACATCCCCGGATCGTAGGGATTGGGTCCGTCCACCGGATTGGCCAGCCAGAAGTCCTGCCAGACCATGATCCCGTGCCGGTCGCAGGCCTCGTAGAACTCATCATCGCCGGTCTGTCCCACCCAGTTCCGGATCATGGTGAAATTCATGTCGGCATGATAGGCCACCGCAATATCGTATTCACGGCCGCGATAGTTCAGGTTCGATTCGGGGAAGCCCCAGTTACCTCCGCGGCCGATAAAACGCCTTCCGTTGATGAAAATATTCAGTACCCGCTCGATGACTTCGTAGGACATTTCGCGGACCCCTGATTTAAATTCGTGTGTGTCGGAAACCTTTCCATCCTGAGTCTGGAACTGCAGTTCCACATCATATAAATTTGGCTCTCCATAGCCTTTGGGCCACCAGAGCTTTGGATTTTCAAGATGCAGCGAGGGATGGCTTTCAGGATCCAGAGTGACCACAACAGATTCAGATGCCTGGAGGCTTACCTCTTTTTCAAAGGCGATCTCTCCGTACTTTCCGCTTAAGGTGCCGGAAATAGCTTCAGGGCTATGGTTCACCAGGGATACTTCAATGTGAATATCGGCGGCAGAAGTATCCGGCAGGTCCAGGTCGGTATACACAAAAGGATCTTTCAGGGTGACCGGTCCGGTGGTGTTCAGGTAGATGTCGTTCCAGATTCCGATGTTCCTTCCCCGGATGGTTGGGATCCAGTCCCAGCCAATCGATGCATGGTAGGTGGGATTATCCCCTCCCAGGATGCCTCCGTTCTTATCGGGACTGATGGCCGTCTGTTCCTTGATGGTCCCTATGTTCTCATTCTTGATAATGCGGACAGCCAGCGTATTTGACTTGCCGGCAACAATGTACTCGCTTACATCAAATCTTCCCCGGGTAAATCCCCCTTCAATCCGGCCAATCCGCTTGCCATTCACATAGGCAACTGCTTTCCAGTTGATTCCGTCGAAATCCAGGAATATTTTGTCTGAACCGAAATTTGCCGGCACCTCAAATTCGTTCCGGTACCAGAAATCTGAATAGAAATAGGATTCGGATATCATCAGCTGGTTGTCGCTGTAATTGGGATCGGGCAGGGCACCTGCATTCCAGTAAGAAACCAGTGCGGTTCCGGGCACGGTGGCCACCACCCAGCTACGGTTATCAAACCCGTTTTGTGAGATCTCTTCACCGGAACCCACCACCTCCGAGGCCCTCTGTATAAGCCAGTTCCCGGCAGCCAGGTGTATTCTGCTGCCTTTCACGGCAGGACTCTTTTTAGGTACAGGCACCAGTCCCCCGGTCCCCATTACCTCCAGTTCACTGAGGATACAGGCCTCACCTTCCGTTTCATCCACCAGCAGGCGAACATAACGGCCCTTGGCTCCACCCTCCAGGGATATTTCATCTACCAGGTCCCCGCCCACAGGCAATTCTGCCAGGTCGGTCCAGGTGGAAGCATCGTCAGAAACCTGGAGGGTTCCTGAAGCTGCTTTTGTGATCCAGTGCAGCTTGACCTGGTCGAAGTTGGAAGGGGATCCCAGGTCCACATAGACCCATTCTTCGCTTCCTCCTGCACTCATCCAGGCGCTGTTGAACTGGTGGGAAGGTGCCATTTCCACCTGCTCCTCCCCGCTGTAGAAATTGAAATCCCCCACGGTCCAGCTTACTGCCGAGGGAGCGGCCAGGGATACCCTGTAGAAGCGGTAAGAGACCGGGGTTTCAAATTCAAAGGTGCTACGAATGTTCCTTTGGGGTGCCCTGGGGCCGAAATTGAAACCAAAGGAAGGTTCGGGTTCATTGGGATCGCGGGGACCCATGAAATCAGCAAAAAAATCAAACCTTGGAGCAGTGGTATCGGCGGGCGGCCTCCTGAACCTTTGTGGTCTGTCTCTGCCGGGCAATCCTGATCCCGTCTCTGCATATAGTTCCTTCCATTCTGTGCCATCCATGGATCCAGTTACGATATATTTCCAACCTAAGGCTTTCTCTTCATCGTAGGTCACGCTCCCGTTAATCTCAATGCCAGTAAGCTCCGGGATTCGGAAGTTTCCACCCATTCCCAATTCCAAATAGACTTCATCGCCCTCAATGGAGATGCCCGAGCCGGTCACATGATCGAGGACCCATTCCCGTTCATTTTTGGGAACTGCCCCCAGCTGGGTCCTCAGCGTAAGGTGGGCCGGGACTTCCTGGATGATCAAGCCGTCTGTGACTAACTGTGCGGTCAGATTGTAATCCTGGCTGCTGGAATGGTAAGCGGGTCTGAGCAGTGCCAGGTTCCGGTAGTTGTCTTGATCGGGTTGTAGCGAAGGGGAATAATCCTCGGACGGATTTCCCGGGTATACCCCGATGCCCCGGGTCAGTTCAGTTTTGTCAGTACAGGATATAAGGAGTAAAAAAGCAGGTAGAATAAGCCATAGCAGCTTCGTGCCAGGCGATGCAAGGATCGTTGGTTTCATGGGTAGGTTTAGTTAGCTTGGTGATCACTTGATGCTTAGATGATTTGAAAGATTCAGGGTTTAATGGAAAATGAAAAAAACCGGGCCCCCTGGGAACCCGGCTTAAAAATCTGGAATATAAGGGATGAGGTGTGTGCGAACTCAATTTCTATCGGGTTCGACCTGGATGGCTTTCTTTTCCGGAAGGGGTCCGTCATAAGGCTTCAATGTAAGAAAAGCCCCGTAAACATCCAATCCTTCTTCGGTAAAACCTTGTGCAAATATCTGTTCCACATCGATGCCTGTTTTGGGATTGTTGGCATATTTGGTGATAAATTTCTGCAAATCCTCGGTGGGAGCGGTCAGCAGATGGCGGGTATAATCGGAGCTCATCTCCACGGTTTCATGTTTGATGCGAATCCGGTTTTGCTCAAAGAGCTCATTGAGCCACTCATCGCCGTACCAATAGAACATGAGGCTGTCCCTGTCCATCCTGACACGTGCCAGGGTATGGGTGGGAAAGTGATGCATGCCGGTGAGGTCGGTCACACAATGGTCCTCGTTGTTATGCGGATAAAAATCCACATAATCAATCCCTTTGAGCCGGAAAAGTACAGC
>SPBY01000427.1 GCA_004525825.1 Bacteroidia bacterium | reverse complement strand
GATCGAAATTGTTCAAAATTATAAGATATCATCCTTATCCTTTTACCAACGGACTACCTTCCTGCGCTTAAGTTCTTGCCAGAATTGGGATAGTTTGTTAGGATTAGTGGGCATTAAAGGTTTGTGTTGGTCTTCTGCAAGTTACGACCTTTTGCCTAACGTGTCAAATTAGTCTGGCTTTAAGGTGGTCAATCAAAATTGGCTAGAATGGGTCAACTTTGCCGTTTTTTCCACGGAGCAGGCAAAAAGTAAAGCCCAGCAAACTTTTGCTTAGGCATTGAGCAAAAGCTATAATAGTGTATTATTGATAATCCTAATTAAATGAAGCATTCATAAGCTCCATCTGTTATTAGTTGTGAAGAGTCAGCCCGGTTTTAGGGATTAGTTGGTAATTGTGGAGGTAAAAAACCTTGTTGATCAAGGGCTTCCATGATCCCAAGCCGGAGCAACCCGGCTTTCAGGTTGATAACATACTTCCGGCTTCCTTCCGCAATAGAAAGCAGCAGGTTCTTGTTCCTGAGACCCCTTATCCGGCGTGATATTTCCTGTGGTGTTTTGTCCCTGAACAGTTCTCTGTAATGGGTGGCGCTAACAGCACCTGCATCGAATGCAATCTTCAGCATATACCTTTCTCTTGAGGTGATGCGTTTCTCTTCTTCAGAAAGGACAAGTGCAGAGTGGATGATTTTCTCTGCCAAATATGTATGGTTCGAAAGCAGGTCGATTTTCCTGATCTCATCCCTCAGCCCCCGTAACATGTAAGTACACCAGATCTCTTGCCCCTCCCTGGTTCCGTTATCAGCAACTGAAAGCATTTTGTAGTAAAGATTTCTATCGATACAGAAAACCGAGGTGGGATTGATGATCCGGCTATTGTTTAGCCTGAATCCCTGCTTGATCATCAGGGCGTAAGTCAGCAGACGGGCCGTTCTCCCATTCCCGTTTTCGAATGGGTGAATCCAAACGAAACGATGATGAAATAGGGCCGCTTTTATCAGGTCATATTTTGGAGCATGGTCCGTATTCATAAAGGTGACCAGCTCTTTCATCAGTGGAAGTATTTCCCATGGGGGCGGGGGTAGATGAGAGGCATGACCAATGCCCACTTCTTCCTGCCTGAATTTCCCCGGCCTGTGGTCGCCGTCCCCGGCAGGTGGAGGACGGAGGTCTTCCATGATAAGCCTGTGTACTTCTGAGATAAAATCCAGGTCGATAGCCTGTCCGTTAATAATCCGGTCGATAAAAACCAGGGCTTTTTCCATATTCCGGATTTCTTTCACGCCTTGAGGGATCCTTGACTCTGGACTTTGCTCTGCATCCATCAATTCGAGTAGTTGAGTTGTATTTCCCTCAATCCTGGCTGAGCCGATAGCCTCAATGGTATGAAACAGTGAAAGCAGGTCACGGTAAACATGGGGGTGGGTCCCGGTATGAATCTCTTTTTTCCTGAGATGATCCAGGTCAATGACAAGATCAGCCATTTCCGAATCAAAATCCGGGACGATCAATGTCAGAGGAAAAGGTTTGTATTCAGGGAAGGCCATATGTTACATTTCATAAGTAATATTTAACATGAAGCTAAACCAACATTTAACATTGAGATATTTCAGCTATTAACATGAATAGATCTATTCATTTAGTATACATAAAATTACAAAGATATAGTAATTCATTGTATTTGGTCAAAGTCTGTTTCAATATTTAACATGTCATGCCTCATTTCATTCGTAAATTGTAGAAAAAAGGTGATTTTCCCACCCGGTATGCCCATTTCAAAAAGCACGCCCTTTGGGCACTCTGCTTTTTGAAAAGAGCAAAGGCCAGCCCTTCGAAACTTTAGCCCGCGCGCAGGAAATCAAGCGATCGCAGCGAGGCATCAATATATGGAACGCAACTCGAGATTTTTTACAGTATTCCTGAATCAAAACAGGAGGTTTGCCCGGAATCACAGGATCTCTTTTTGCCGATCCGGCCGAAACCGCCATTCCCCGGCAGGATCCACCTTCTTCTCACTCGAAGAAGGTTCGAACTTCGTTCAAGACATCCGACAAAAACAAAACACAATCAGCATATATACAGTTGGTTGCGTTTTTTTTGTATAAATATGTCCGTTGATTTGCCCAGAAACTCGGAATAATTCTCTCGTTCCAGGAACAAAGAGAAGCGTAAGCTTCGAGCAGTCTCCCTGGAAGCCCTATTTAGATTCAATGTAGAATTCAAGAAATGTTAATCACCATGGAATCTTTTCCATGGAAAAGTGTACTTTTGAGCCTATTAATTTTTCAACCTGCGAAGCAAGATTGAGTTCAAATGGCCAAAGCTGTTTGGCCGACTTAAGCCCCGCTCAAAAACCCTCATAATGCATTTTAAAGTCATCTGATATGAAAATTGTAATTGTTATTGATAGTTGGAATAAAGGAAACGGGGGAGTAGTAGTTACTCATACCCTGGTGAAAGAGATGCAAGCAAGGGGGCATGAAATTTCCCTTGTGACCACAGCGGGAGAAACAGCCTCGAAATTCAATGGTACCGTACATGAAATTAAGGGTTTCTATCTGCCGGGGATCAAGGAATCGTTGGAGAGTATGGGATTTAAATTTGGCATAGGCCAGAAGAAGGTTTATCGCAAAGCATTTAAGGGGGCTGATCTTGTTCATGTCATCTTTCCCTTTTTCATGTCCAGAAATGCTGCTAAGGTTGCTCACAAAATGAAGCTTCCTGTCATGGGAGCCGCGCACATACAGTCCCAGAATTTGACGGGAGCCATGGGAAAAGACAATAAAACCCTGGATTGGTTCTTTAACAATTGGTTCAACTTCCAATTGTTCAACAGAGTAAGTGCCATCCACTGTCCTTCCGAGCTGGCGGCAGATATCCTGGATTCGCATGGAGCTAAATCCCATTTCAGGGTCATATCCAACGGCATTCCCAGAGAATTTGTACCCATGGAAAACGCAAAGCGACCTGATTTTTTTGGAGACAAATTTGTCCTGCTTAACATCGGGCGTCATGCCTTGGAGAAAAGACAGGAGACCATCATTGATGCTGTACTCAAATCCAAATACAAAGACAAGATTCTCTTATTGCTTTGTGGAAGGGGAGAAATGACTGAAAAATTGAAGGAAAGAGCTAAGGAGCTGCCTGTGGAGCCACTTATCAAATACATTTCGGAGGAAGAAAAGCATTTGTTTTATAATACTTCCGACCTGTACGTCCATTCTTCCAGAATTGAATTGGAAAGCCGGACCTGCCTGGAGGCTATCGGTTGTGGATTACCCTGCCTGATAGAAGATGCTCCTAATAGCGCTTCTTCGCGCTTTGGCCTGGACGATCGCTTTCTTTTTACCTCAAGCAATCAAGATGAATTGACGGCTAAAATTGATTACTGGTATGAGCATAGAGCCTCTCTGGCGGATTACAAAAAGCCAATACTTGAAAAAGCAGAAAAATTCAGAATCGATAATTCCATTGAGGCCATGGAGAAACTTTATGAAGATGTGTACAATACACATCATGGAGCCTCAGGTTTACTGCGTAAAGGGGAAAAGATATTCGGAACGAAGTAAGCCTATAGAATATTTAGGAGAAATTGATTATTACAATCAGGAACAAGGTGGAGAAGAAAGAGAGATCCGAGATTCCCGAAGAAGAAATCATCCAGGTTAAGAATACCTGTAGGGCTTCGAGAAATCTATAGGTAAGGTATTCTTAACCTGGATGATTTCTTC
>SPBY01000689.1 GCA_004525825.1 Bacteroidia bacterium | reverse complement strand
CCTGTGCAGGTCGATCAAGAGCTCAAACTCGTTCATAGGCTTTCATATGTTCCGATTAAGATAGCAAATAATTCTACCTTTGAATATGCAGCAGGAGAAACAGGCAAAGGGAAAAGCAGTTACCCTGATTACCCTAATCATTGCCGGGGAGTCGATCTTTTTCCTCCCCTTTGTCCTGGCCAGGGTGTTTCGTCCCACACTGCTGGATCTTTTCGCAATTTCTAATACAGAGCTGGGTTTGTGGTTCTCTCTCTATGGGGTGGTGGCCATGATTTCCTACCTGTTGGGTGGACCTCTCGCCGACCGGTTCCCTGCAAGAAACCTGATGGCCTATGCCCTCTGGCTTACCTCGGCGGGCGGAGTGCTTATGTCCCTGGTTCCCTCTTCCCGGATCATGTTATGGCTTTACGCCTTCTGGGGATTTACCACCATATGTCTCTTCTGGGCAGCTATGATCCGTGCCACCAGGGAGTGGGGTGGGACTGATTTCCAGGGAAGGGCCTTTGGTTGGCTGGAAGGCGGAAGGGGAGGAGTGGCCGCCCTGCTGGCCACGCTTTCCTTCCTGATTTTTTCTCAGATTAAAAGTTTTCAGTGGGTAATCCTGGCCACTTCTGCCATGACCCTGTTGAGCGGCATCCTGGTTTGGATTTATATTCCCCTAAGGTCTCCTGAGCATAAGGTCTCCAAAACCAGGGAAGTGATCCGGGCAATCTTCAACCTGTTGCGGATGCGGAACACCTGGCTGCTGACCATCATCATTTTGTGCGCCTACTCGGGCTACAAAATTACAGATGATTATTCCTTGTTTGCCAGGGATGTACTTGGATTTTCCGAGGTGAATGCAGCGGGTATCGGGACCCTTGCACTCTGGATTCGTGCCCTGGTAGCAATCCTGGCCGGCTACCTGGCCGACAGATTCAAGCGAATCGCTGTGATTATGGTGGGTTTTGCTCTGACCCTGGCCGGCGGTCTTCTACTTGGGCTGGAGATATTCAAAGGGGTGTCGGCCCTGCTCCTTGTAAACCTTGCACTCACTGCTGCAGGTATTTATGCGGTGAGGGCACTGTATTTTGCAGTGATGAAAGAGGCACAGATTCCTGTGGGTCTGACGGGAACTGCAGTGGGGATAGTATCGTTTGCAGGTTTTGCCCCGGAAATTTTTATCAGCCCATGGATGGGCCATTTGCTGGACCGGACTCCAGGCCCAGGGGGACATGCAGATGTTTTCATCCTACTTTCGGCATTTGCTCTGGCCGGACTGGTGGCAGGAGGATTGTTTCACAGGTCGGCCCGGGCCTGACCCATTCCTTTACTGTTTGTGAAAGACCATGAACAGAAGCCTGCCCAGCAGCAGTTTCTTCTGCATGTGAATGGTGCTGTATCCCCTAATAAGCTGGGTGATAAACATCAGGGGGAGATATAAGATATGCAAGCAGCGGGAAGTCCTCTGTTCGCGGTCTATATCGTATTCTGCCTGTCCGAAGCCGTGTTTGATGGCCAGGTAGTTATACTGGTCAAGGCTCAGAGAAGCTATATGCTGCATGCCATTGTAATTGTGCATCTCAAGCGGGTTAAAAGCAAAAGGAAATCCCCGGAAAAGAAAGCGGATCCTGGATTTCATGGAGAGGATGTTGGGGGTGGAAACATAGAGTTTCCCACCGGGTTTCAGAATCCGGTGGATTTCGCTGAAAAATGTCTCATGATCCAGGATGTGTTCCGTCACCTCCACGGCAATGACCCGGTCAAAGGAATTGTCAGGATAGGGAAAAGACGAGGTGACATCCACTTTATCACATGTAAGGCCTGGAATTTTGAAATGATCAGGAAACAGATCACAGGCCTGCATGTGGTAACCCAATGCTTGCAGACGCTGAGTAAGAGCCCCTTCTCCGGCGCCCACATCCAGGATCTTCAGACCCCCTGGTTCAGATCTTCCTTTGAAAAACTTCAGGAAGCTGGAGTGAACCCCCGGCATGGTCAAGGGATTAATCTCTTCTGGTGTCTTCTCCATGTTCATTTTTATAAGTCCAGTAACATCCAGATGGAACAGGTGGTATGTCCCGAGTTGCCCATGGCTTGAGCAAGTTCCCGGAATCCCAGCTTCTCATAAATGCGAACTGCCTTAGAAAAGTGAGGCATGCTTTCCAGGTAGAGCTGATG
>SPBY01000673.1 GCA_004525825.1 Bacteroidia bacterium | reverse complement strand
CCCTACCAGGTGATGCTCACCTCCTTTGAAGGCTTTGAGGTGGCTTGGGCCATGGCAGATATGGGAAATCCCAATAGCTTATCGGATGCTGGAGTGGGTGCTTTGGCCCTGCATGCCTGCATTGAAGGGGCATGGTTGAATGTGAAGATCAATTCGACAGATGTGAAGAAGCATCCACGTGTGGAGGAGATTCTGGAGTCAGGCAGGGAGCTAAGGAAGAGGGCAGAAAAGACAAAGAACGGGATCCTTGACAGGGTCAATGAGAAGATTGGACCGTAAGTGGTTTTTTTGGTCCCAAAATTGTGCTATTTTCACGGGACCATTGAACGGAAGGGCATTGTGAGAAAGAGTATAATCACCATAATCATATGTATTGCTGCATTAAGCACTGGTTTTTCCCAGGAGAGGCTTCTCTCTGATCAATCGGTGCTCGAGCGGAAGAGTACCATTACAGAATTGCCTTCTGATGAAGCCAGAATTCAGGCTGGAGAGTATGCCAGGAGGAATGGTCTCCAGGAAAGAATGGTCTACAAGGACGGTACCGTTATGGAAATCAGGCGCTTGTCTTCGACAGGAAGGCCCATTTACAATAAAACTTTCAATCTGAACTCTGCCAGGACCATCTCCACTGATAAAGTATGGGAAGGAGGTTCTTCTGGACTGGATCTGAGCGGGGCAGGAATGGTGGTGGGAATCTGGGATGGAGGCAAGGTACGAAACACCCATGTTGAGTTCGGGGGAAGGGTTCGCCTTCTGGACAACGCCAGCGAATTGACAGAACATGGCACCCATGTGGCAGGAACAGTAGGAGCAGCGGGTTTGAGCAGCAACGCCCATGGAATGGCCAATAAGAGCAGCCTCGATTGCTACGATTGGAACAACGATGTTTCAGAGATCAGGTCCGCAGCCGCTCAGGGCCTGCTCATATCCAATCATTCCTATGGCTTAGTCTTGGGTTTCGATTACAACAGCGACAAAAGTAGATGGGAGTGGTGGGGAGACCCGGAAATTAGTGAGACTGAGGACTACCAATTTGGCTTCTATGTTGAGGAAGCAAGCGACCTGGACAAAATCGCCTACGACCATCCCAAATACCTGCATGTAAAGTCGGCAGGGAATGACAGAGGGGAAGGACCGGCAGATGGAGCCATCCACTATATATGGTCCAACGGAGCCTGGGTAGCAAGCACGGCTGTAAGGGACCTGGACGGCGGGAACAACGGATTCGACTGCATGGGGCCTGTGAGCAGCGCAAAAAACATTCTTGCCGTTGGTGCCGTGGCAGATATTCCCGGAGGCTATGAGCAGCCATCGGATGTGGAACTGGCCTCCTTTTCAGCTTTTGGTCCCACCGACGATGGTCGCATCAAACCGGATATTGTGGCCAATGGCGTAAGTTTATACTCCACTACCTCAGGATCAGATAGCTCCTATGGATCAAAAGGGGGAACTTCCATGGCCAGCCCTTCCGTAGCAGGCTCTATGGCCCTGTTGCAGCAGCATTTCCGGAACCTGACAGGCAATTATATGTATGCTTCGCAACTGAAGAGCCTGGTATTGCATACTGCTGATGAGGCAGGAAATCCAGGTCCCGATTACAAGCATGGGTGGGGACTGATGAATACAGCAAGGGCAGCGGATGTTCTGAGTACCACCCCGGCCGATCGTTTTTTCTATGATACGCTGCAGAACCAGGTAGCTCAGGAATATGTATTTTTCGCCAGGGCAAGCGAGCCAGTCAGGATCACGATGGTATGGACAGATCCTGCGGGAGAAGTTCCCACGCCTCAGCTGAATCCCACCACCAGGATCCTGGTCAATGACCTGGATATAAGGTTGATTCGTCAGGTAGACGGACAGGTATTCAGGCCCTGGGTGTTGGATCCGGCCAATCCTTCTGCTCCTGCACAGACAGGCGATAATACCCTGGACAATGTGGAGCAGATTTACCTGGATCAAGCCTTGGTCGGTTTCTATACCTTACAAGTATCGCATAAAACTTCTTTGAGTAACAGAATGCAGCCCTATGCCATGCTGGTTACCGGGCTGGAGGCCGATTACGTGGCCAGCGGGTACAATGAATTAAATGAGTCCAACGGGGCGATCCTGCTTACCTCGGCCGATCAGTACATCAACAACATGGATGTTCAGTGGTTTATTAATCCGGGCAACGGACAGCCGGTCTCCATATACTTCGACTACCTGGAAACCCAGGCAGATCAGGATATTGTT
>SPBY01000084.1 GCA_004525825.1 Bacteroidia bacterium | reverse complement strand
ACGGAATCGGATGACCACGTTTGTATCATCATTCAAAGCAATTACTTTACCATCGGCTATCAATTCCAGGTGATATTCAATTTTACCAGCTGGTGGCTGATGAGGAAGGCTTGTGCTCAGAGTATCCCCTTTCCTTTCCATGACCAATGTTTCCCAGGGATTCTCTGTAGGGAAGAGTCTCCAGATTACCTTGCCTGAAAAGGATTCGGGTAGCTGAATTTCTACAGGGTAATCGCCAGGTCTTCCGTTATTGGAACGAGGGAGGCTAAAGCTAAAATCCTCATTCTGATAACTCACTTCAAATTTTTTCGGGTAAGTAGGTCCAGTCATTCGCTGATAAAACATCGCACCCAGTGAAATGATCACAGCCAGGGCCCATAACAATACTTTCTTTAGTTTCATAATATTTTAACTTTAGTCAAATGAATGTTAAATTCTGATAACCAGGTCGAGGAGATCCTCGCCCCGTTTCACAGTGACAACAATGTCCATGCCCTCTTTCAGTTGTTCCAGGCGGCTCATGTAGTCATACACATTGCCCACGTTTTTCCCCTCAATGGAGATGACGATATCGCCTTTCTGAATGCCACCTACATCTGTGGGTTTTCCTTCTGTGACAAACATGACCGGCATTCCGTCACTTCCATCATAGCTTACGTCGGGCATCAGCCCCAGGGTGATACCACCCCTTCGACTACGTGAAGATCCCCTTACTTTGGGTCCCGCTTCGGTAAAGGCAATACGCTCCCGTTGGTTTGCCAGGGCAGTTGCCACCTCGGCGGCAAACAACATGACTTCCTGTGCCCCTGACAAATTTATGGCAGATAGCTGATCGCCGGGAGTATGGTAATCGGGGTGGGCGCCGGTGGATATAAACAATACCGGAACATCTTTGGCATAAAAGGTGGCATGGTCGGAAGGTCCGTATCCTTCGTTGGAGTATTGCAGATTGAAGCCATAGCTACTGTTGATGGAGTCCAGCAACTCTCTGAAACCCGGAGAAGTTCCGATCCCACCCACCTGTAACTGCCGATCCTCATTCAGCCTGCCAATCATATCCAGATTGATCATGGCCTGAACTGCACCCATATCGACCGGTGAATGTTCTGACAGGAACATGGATCCCACCAATCCCAGCTCTTCGGCTCCAAAGGTGGCAAAGACCATGCTGCGTGCCGGTGAAGCGAGAGACATGAATTCCGAAATTTCCAAGACTCCGGCCACGCCCGATGCGTTATCGTCTGCACCATAGTGCACAGCCACGGTATCGGGGGCCCTCGAGGAGGAGCCGGGTCCGCCCATGCCCAGGTGATCGTGGTGGGCACCGATGATCACATACTCGTCTTTCAGTGCAGGATCAGAGCCTTTCAGAGAAGCGATGACATTGGATGTTATCATTTTTTTGGGTTGAAGATCGACCGTAATATCTACTTCGGTACCGGTGGCAAAGGAGGATGGCTGAAGGCTTTTGGCCATGGCACTTTCCAGTGAATCCAGGCTTTCTGAGCCGGAAGACTCCAGGATCCGCCTGGCAGTTTCTCTTCCCACATGGACCACCGGGATGGAAAGTGCGTGCTGCTTTCCTTTCAGCTCTTCAAGCTGATCATTGGGATCAAAAGAGGACCCGGAAACAAATATTACCCCCGCTACACCCCGGTCCGAGGCCAGAAGTGCTTTTCCCCGATCTTCGCTGTAATTCACATAGGGCGACGATGCTTCCTGTGCTCCAGGAACCCCACGGAAAAGCATGACCCATTTTCCACTGACTTCCACTCCCTTGTAATCGCTCCATGCGATCTCCTCTTCTTCAATCTGGAATCCGTAGCCTGCAAATACCACTTCCGCCTTGGCTGAGCCCGAACCACTAAAAGAAAAGGGAGTAAAATCAGATCCGGGGGAGAGTTCAGACCCATCCAGCAGGAAGCTGTTTCCGGGCCCAAGCTCCAGTTCAGTCACAATGTCAAAAGCTTGTATGCCGCTTTTTTCATAAAGATCCAGTCCTGCATTCCTGAATTCCGCAGCAATATATTCAGAGAGCTCCTGATCTTCAGGCGTACCGGGATAGCGTCCCTTTAATTCCTCGGAAGCTAAGAATGCGATGTGCTCCTCTATCTCCTGTACCGTTATCTCCCCATCAAAGCGAGGTTGGCAGGAAAACATCATGGAAATCAGGAGAAGTAATAAGGGTTTGTTCATAAGTAAGGTATTGTTAATTAGCTATATATGCTTCTAATTTAATCTGGTTTTGAAGAGGCGAAAGATACGATTATTTCTTTTTCTTCGGCAAAAACTTGACACGAATTCGAAAAGGCATTATATTTACTAATCCGTTTAACGATTATGTTAAACTAATTAGTAAAACACTTTCGTCAGAATATGGTACTCCAAACAGAAACAGAAGAGAAAATCGTTGCCTCTGCAGAGAAGCTATTTTACCAGAAGGGAAAAGCAGGCACCTCCATGCAGGACATCGCTGATGATGCAGGGATGAACCGGACCCTGCTGAATTACTACTATCGGAGCAAGGACCAGCTGTTCGAGGCTGTGTTTCGAAAGGCCCTGGGAAGATTTGTTCCCAGCCTGGCTGCCATGTTGCATTCCGATATATCTTTCGAGGAATATGTTCCGGTAATGATCGAGACGGTCATAGATACTATGATCGATAATCCACAGATACCCATCTTTGTGTTGCAGGAGCTCAGCTCAAACCCGCAACGCATGCCGGAGATCATCCGGGAGATGGGAATTAATCCGGCTGTAGCCATGAAGAAAATGGCCAGCGAGGGAACCCTGTCTGTGGAGCAGGGGATAGATCCCAGACAGTTTATTATCAATTTATTGAGCCTCTGCATCTTTCCCTTTGCGGCTCGACCGGTCATCACAGATATTCTTTTTGAGGGGGACAACGAGGCCTACCTGAGTGCCATGAAGGAGCGTAAGAAACTTATTCCCCAGATCGTGAAACAAATAATGATGCAAAATCCTTCCAAATGAAAACATTTCTCACAGGACTATTACTCCTGGTCTCCGCTGTGGTATGGGGACAGAAGACCTTCACGCTGACCGAATGTCACCTGCTGGCCATCGAAAACGCACCCAGGCTGGGGGACAAAGAGTTGATCCGGCAGATGGGTGATTTAAAGTTGGATCAGGCAGGAACTACCTGGTATCCGTCGATGAACCTCAACGGAAAGATAAGCTATCAATCCGATGTGGTGACCGTAACGCTCACCGATCCCACGATTCCGGTAGAATTCCCGCAAATTCCCCACGATCAGTACGGATTGAATCTGGATCTTACCCAGAACCTCTATGACGGGGGGATTGCCAGGACCAAAAAGAGCTACGAGGAGGCGGTAACAGAAGCCGATATGCAAAAGGTAGAGGTGGATCTCTATGGGCTCAAAGGAAAGGTGAACAGCTATTTCTTTGCCATCCTGGTGCTGCAGGAGAACAAGCGGAACCTGGGGATCCACCTGGAGAACCTGGAGGCCCGTGAGGAAACCATGCGGACAGCCATTGCGAATGGTACACTGCTGGAATTAGAGGTCAAAGTTATTGAGGTGGAAAAACTGAAAGTGAGACAATCCATGATTGAGGTGGATTCGCGCAGGAGCTCCTTCCTGGGTGCCTTGAAGATCTTATGCGGGGAGGACCTGTCTGGCGATATCGTACTGGAAATGCCCCACTTTGAGGAGTACAATGCCGGTCAGTTAAGCCGTCCCGAATACAGGCTGTTCGATCTGAAACATAAGTCCATGGAGGCGGGAAAAGAGCTGGTAGGCAAGAAGCGGATGCCGGTCCTCTATGCTTTTGGACAAACCGGTTATGGAAAACCGGGCTATAATATGATGAATCCGGATTGGGATTTCTACTACATGGTGGGTGCCGGATTGCAATGGAAACTTTGGGACTGGAGTCACACCAAAAATGAAAAACAGGTGATCGGATACCAGCAGCAGGTGCTTCAGAACCAGCGCGCCACCTTTGATAAGGAGCTGGAGTCGCTCCTGGTCCAGGAGGAGGCCCTTATTGAACAATACCGGCTTACCATGGAGATGGAAGAGCAGGTAGTGGCACTTCAACAAGAGATCTCCGAAAATGCGGCGGTCAAACTGGCCAACGGTACCATGACAGCCACCGACTATGTGACCGAACTAAACAAGGAGAGCCTGGCCAGAAACAGGCCGGCTACCCACCAGATTCAGCTCATGCAGGCCATGGCCAACTATTTAACCATACAAGGAAATCTATAAAACAAGCGATGATGAAGTCAAAAAGATACTTACTGCCAATCCTGCTAATAAGCCTGGCGGCTTGCAGTCAACAGCAGGATGTTTCCGATGCATACGGGAATTTTGAAGCGATAGAGGTAATGGTCTCAGCCGAATCACAGGGGAGAATCGTGGCATTTGTACCTGAAGAGGGGGCCACTCTGCGGAAGGACCAGGTGACTGTGGTCATCGATACTACCCAATTGTATTTGAAAAAGATTCAGCTTGAATCTGGTTTTTCTTCTCTGGTTACCAGGATCCAGACCCTGGATGCTCAGGTCAGGGCCAGCCGGGTCCAGATGAACAACCTGGAACGTGAAAAGCAGCGCATCGATAAGCTTGCCGAAGGGGGGGCTGCCACCATCAAACAGCAGGATGATATGAATGGTCAGATCGCCTTGCTGGAAGCCCAGATTCTCGCTACAGAGTCTCAGAAATCATCGGTCTATGCCGAGCGAAAGACCCTGGAGGTGCAGATCAGACAGGTGGAGGACCAGATCATGAAATGCTCCATCCGGAATCCCATTTACGGAATTTTGCTGACAAAGTATAAGGAGGCGGGTGAAATGGCTGCACCCGGTCAGCCCCTCTACAAGGTGGCCAACCTGGATGAACTGATACTGAGGGCCTATGTGTCCGGAAATCAGCTAAGCTCTGTGGCTGTTGGGAAGGAAGTCCGGGTCCGCTTTGATGTTCAGGAAGGCATGGAGGAGTGCACCGGGGTGGTGAACTGGGTTTCACCCCGCGCTGAGTTTACTCCCAAGATTATACAGACCCGGGAAGAGAGGGTAAATCTGGTTTACGCCCTGAAAATAAAAGTAAGCAACACGGGAAGCCTGAAGATTGGCATGCCGGGAGAGGTGGTTTTTTAAGCAAAGGCAACTGGACCCATAGCATGTCATTGATTCTCGACCATATCGACAAATCTTTTGAGAGTGTTCAGGCCCTCAAGCAGGTGAATTTTGAAGTGAAGGAAGGAGAACTGTTTGGCCTGATCGGTCCGGATGGTGCAGGTAAATCCACCCTGTTCCGCATCATGGCATCCCTGCTGATTCCTGATTCGGGCCGCTGTTCCATGCTCGGTTACGACGTGGATAAGGAGTACCGGCAAGTGAGGCAGATCATTGGATACATGCCAGGTCGTTTTTCACTCTATATGGATCTTTCGGTGGAGGAGAACCTGGCCTTTTATGCCCGGGTATTTGGCACCACGATCCAGGAGAATTACGACCTGATAAAGGATATATATGAACAGATTGCCCCCTTTAAAAAGCGCCTGGCGGGAAGGCTATCGGGAGGAATGAAGCAAAAGCTGGCACTTTCCTGTGCCTTGATCCACCGGCCCAGGATTCTGATCCTCGATGAACCTACCACCGGAGTGGATGCGGTGAGTCGGCGCGAGTTCTGGGATATGCTGAAAAAGATTCAGAGGGAAGGAATCACCACAGTGGTCTCCACCCCCTACATGGACGAAGCTGAATTGTGCGACCGGGTAGCGCTGATTCAAAAGGGAAGCCTGCTGGCCGTCGCCGATCCATCGGCTTTGGCCGAAGGCGGTGAGAAACTGCTTTATTCGCTCCGTTCAGGCAAAGGAGTCTATGCCTATCTGGACCAGATCAGGCAACTTGAGGGGTGCAGGTACGCCTGGCTCTTTGGAGACGAGTTGCATGTGACTCTTCGTTCTGCGGCTGATGACGCGGGAGTAAAGAAGGTCCTGGATAGCTGGCAAGATGATTCACTCAAATGGGAATCCATTGTTCCTAGTATCGAGGACCGTTTCATGGGACTTTTACAGGAGGAGTCAGACGCTGATTCAGAAATGGAGGAGGGAGAATGACTGGCACACTTGAGCATATCATTGAGGTAAGGGACATGGTCAAAAAATTTGGCTCTTTTGTGGCCAACGACCGGCTCACCTTTCATGTGGAAAAGGGGGAGATCTTCGGATTCCTTGGAGCCAACGGTGCCGGGAAGACCACCGCCATGCGGATTCTGTGCGGTCTTTCCTATCCCAGCTCAGGAGAGATCATGGTGGCGGGTCATAATGTCTACCACGAGCGAGAAAAGATCAAGCGGAAAATCGGGTATATGTCCCAGAAGTTTTCGCTCTACGACGACCTTACTGTTTCAGAAAATATCCGGCTGTATGCAGGCATTTACGGACTGGGAAGGAAGGAGATCAATACGAGGGAGGCGCAGCTCTTGGAGCGCCTGGGACTGACACATATCAAAAACCGTCTGATCCGTGAAATACCCCTGGGATGGAAGCAGAAACTGGCCTTTTCGGTGGCCATTTTCCACAAGCCGGCCATTGTATTTCTTGATGAACCTACCGGGGGGGTGGACCCCATTACCCGTCGACAGTTCTGGGAAATGATCCACGATGCTACGCTGGAGGGGATCACCGTATTTGTGACCACCCACTACATGGATGAGGCAGAATATTGTGACCGGGTGTCCATCATGGTGGAGGGACGAATCGAAGCACTTGATACTCCGGCGGGATTAAAACAGAGCTATGAATCCAGGAACATGAATGAAGTGTTCTTAAAACTGGCAAGAACGTGAGCAGGTTTTTCGGATTTGTGAAGAAAGAGTTTCAGCACATCTTCCGGGATGTGAGAACACTGGTGATCCTGTTCGGGCTTCCCATTGTGATGATCATCCTCTTTGGTTATGTGGTGACCACTGAGATCAGGGATGTGGAAGTGGGAATCTGGGACCGTTCCATGGACCAGGCTTCCATACAGGCCACCCAAAAAATATTCTCTTCAGGCTATTTCGTACCCGCAGGCTACCTGGACAGGGAGGAGCAGATCGGAGAACTTTTCCGCAGTGGCCGGGCCAAGGTTGTGGTGGTATTTGAAACCGATTTTGAAAAGAACTTGAAAAGGGAGAACAGGGCCTCCATACGGCTGATTACCGATGCATCGGATGCCAACTCGGCTCAGCTCGCACAAAACTACCTGCAGGGGGTGCTGATGAACTATTTTCAGTCCCTGAACCCGGATATCAATGCTCCCTGGAGCGTACAGGTAAAATCGAGGATGTTCTACAACGAGGAGCTGAAAGGGGTGTATATGTTTGTGCCCGGACTGATGGCACTGATCCTGATGCTGATTTCGGCCCTGATGACTTCGGTGACCATCACCCGGGAAAAGGAGTTTGGTACCATGGAGCTGCTGCTTGCCTCCCCACTGAAACCCAGGGAGATCATCCTGGGCAAGGTTACCCCTTACGTTTTTCTCTCCTTTGTCAACGCCCTGACCATCATCCTCCTGGGTTTCCTGGTTTTCAAGGTCCCCGTGGTGGGAAGCCTCTGGCTGCTGATGCTGGAATGCATGCTCTACATCACCCTGGCACTATCCCTGGGAGTGCTGATCTCCACCAGTGCAAAAACCCAGCAGGTGGCCATGTTCATGAGCATGCTGGGCCTGATGCTTCCCACCATCCTCTTATCGGGCTTTATTTTCCCCATCGATAACATGCCCTTAATTCTCCAGTGGTTCTCCTCCATCATGCCGGCCCGCTGGTTTATTGTCATTGTGAAGAACATCATGTTAAAAGGAACCGGTTTTGTCTACATATGGAAAGAAACATTGATCCTTCTGGGCATGACACTGTTTTTTATTCTGGCAGCAGTAAAACGATTTAATGTCCGGTTGAAATAGATACAGAGCATAATGAGGATACTTCTAACATTGCTGGTCAAGGAGTTCAAACAGATCTTTCGGAACAAGGTCATGATCCCCATTATTTTTGTGGTCCCGGTGGTACAGATGATACTGCTAACCTATGCGGCCAGCCTGGAGATGAAAGGCATTAAAATGGTGGTGGTTGACCAGGACCTAAGCCAGGCCTCTCGTTTGCTGGTCTCTGGTTTCAGCGCTTCGCCCTTCTTTGAAATTGTCCATTCCACCACCTCTTACCCGGAGGCAGAAAGCAGGCTGACCGGCGACCGGGCCGATGTGATTCTGCATATAGAACACCAATTCGAGAAGCGCTTGTATGCGGAACAGGAGACTGATTTACAGCTGGTGGTCAATGCCATCAATACCACCGAAGCGGGACTGATCAATGCCTATTGCACGCAAATCGTGGGGGAGTTCAACACGCAGATCAGATCTGAATGGTTTTCATTGGATGCTTCGCTCAGGATGAGCTCCCTGGATCTCAAGCCCAGCTTCTGGTACAATCCCTTGCTCGATTATAAAATATACATGTTTTCGGGAATTCTGGTCATCCTGGTGACCCTGATCGGGATGCTGCTGACCGCCCTGAACCTGGTCAGGGAGAAGGAGATGGGAACCACCGAGCAGATCAATGTGACCCCTATTCGAAAATACCAGTTTATCATGGCCAAACTGATCCCTTTCTGGGTCATTGCGCTTTTTGAGCTGGCTTTCGGGCTGCTTGTAGGGAGGCTGTTATATGATCTGCCCATGGTGGGTAGCCTGGGCCTTCTGTTCCTCTTTGCCTGTGTTTACATTGTGGTGGTGCTGGGCATCGGGCTCTTTCTCTCCACCATATCCAACACCCAGCAGCAATTGATGTTTGTGGCCTTCTTCTTCATGATCACCTTTATCCTGATGAGCGGGGTATTTACCCCTACCGACAGCATGCCTCAGTGGGCCCAGAAAATCAACCTGTTGAATCCGGCTGCCTATTTCATGAGGGTGATCCGCATGATTTTACTGAAGGGTTCAGAGTTCCGCGACATCAGCCGGGAGTTTTTCAGCCTTCTGGTCTATGCGGTACTGATCCTGATCCTGGCAGTTACCAACTACAGGAAAACTACTTAAGAAGCCCTTCGAAGATTTTTTCGGTGGCCCTGGAGTTCCACTTGGCTGCACCCTTTTTCCGGGTCACTACCTTGCCATCCTTTGAGATGATGAAGGTGGTCGGCAGGGAAGAGTGAGCCAGGACCTCGGGAGGCTGGGTTCCCATATAGAACACAGGCATAAGGTAAGCTTGTTTCTCCATGAAGGCCTTTATCACCTCCGGCGATTCGTTGGTGACCAACATAAATACCACCTTGTCGCCATATTTTTCATATAACTTCTGAATCTCGGGCAGTTCTGCCACACAGGGTGGACACCAGGTGGCCCAGAAATTCAGAAAAACCACTTCATTCCGGGTATTGCTGAAGTAGAAGGGTTCATTCTTGTCCCAGGCAAGTACCCAGCCATAATCCAGGT
>SPBY01000572.1 GCA_004525825.1 Bacteroidia bacterium | reverse complement strand
TTTTGCCTGAAGGAAAGCTCATCCCGTTTTTGTAGTTGGTCCCGGATCAGGTCATAGGCTGCCGACACCTCCGTAAATTCCTTCCGTAACTCGCCATTGGAAGTCAACTCCTCTTTGAAGGAGTTTTCTTCATCGCGGCTGAGTTCACCCGACAGGTATCTGAGAATAAGATCAACGTAGTTCATTTTTCAGTTTTTTAAACAGGGGGTCATTCACAATCCTCTTAACCAGGCTTTTCTTGCATCTGTATTTCCTGTCCGCGGTGTGATGAAGATCCTTGTAATTCATGGCAGTCCGGATATCCTCCACACTGAAATTATTGAAATACATGGAGAGGATCTTCTGACAATCTTCACTCAGATCCCCGAAATGTTTGTTGAACAGATGGCTCAGGTGGTTCTGAAGCAAGGGATCATCGGCAGGTCCGGGATCATTTACGACCAGCGGTTGCTGCTTTAGTTTCTCGGCACGTAGCAGATACTTCTTGCGTTCCTGTATCCACATGTTCTTACAGATGGCGTAGAGGTAAGTTCCGAATTTGCATGTGAGTTCCAGCTGATCCGATTTAATCCTGTTGTAAACCACTATCATGGCCTCCTGGAAAATGTCCCGGGCCTCTTCACAGGAACCCTGGTTGTGTATGATGTAGCCTTCGATGATGGGGTAGTAAGTATCATACACGTAGTCCAGAACAGGCGACTCGTGGTGTCTGATCCCTTTGATTAACTCATTGTCCGTAGGGAGTTTCATGGTTCAGCTGAGCATAAAAAAAGCAGGTGATTCAGAATCACCTGCCCGGAATGTAGTAGTTTTAGTTAACAAGTAGAAAAGGGATATACCTTCTCCCTTTGCTATGTATACAAATATATGAGATTTCATTTTCAAGCCCTTCCTGTGAGAATGTTCTATAACATATACACAGGTTCATGTGCTAAGTGGTATCCCAATCAGCGTTCCCTTCCCGTTTTTTTTGAAATATTTAGCTAAGGTCAGAACGGAAGGTTGGCGAGATCTACATTTCCCCCTGAAAGAATCACTCCGACCTTGCGTTTTTTAAATTCGTTAATGTTCCTGAACATGGCTGCCACCGCCACTGCGCTGGAGGGTTCTATCACAATCTTCATACGTTCCCATATGAATTTCATTGCATGGATAATCTCACTCTCTTCCACCCGGATGATCTTGCTGACAAGTTTCTGAATAATGGGGAAATTCTGATCTCCCAGCTGGGTAAGCAAGCCGTCTGCAATGGTTTTTGGATTGATGCAGGGCTGGATCTTCCCGGTTTTCAGGGAGAGGTAGGCGTCATCGGCTCCAAAGGGCTCTGCACCGATGGTCTCGATGTAGTAATGCAGGTGGTTTACGGCAATTGCAGTACCTGCCAGGAGTCCCCCTCCACCCACCGGCGCTATCACCACATCCAGTTGCTCAGCCTCCTTTGCCAGCTCCATCACCGCAGAGGAGTGCCCCAGAATTACATTCATATCATTGGAGGGGTGAATAAAGGTGGCTCCCGTTTTCTTCTGATGCATCTTCGTGATTGATTCCCTGCTCTGCAGGGTGGGATCGCACTCAATGATCTGGGCTCCATAGCCTGCCACGGCATCTTTCTTCACGCTGGGTGCGTTGGAGGGCATTACTATGTAAGCTTTGGTGTTCAGGGCATTGGCCGCCAGTGCAAGTGCTCCTGCAAAGTTACCCGACGAGTGGGTAATGACCCCCCGGGCGCGTTCGTCTTCTGTTAGCTGCGATATGGCATTGATGGCCCCCCTGATTTTGAAGGATCCTCCCCGCTGGAAATTCTCACATTTGAAATAGACCGTTGCATTCAGCATGCGATCAATGGTGGAACTGGTCAGTACGGGGGTATTGTGCGTATGAGGACCAGTCCTTTTGGCAGCCGCTTTAACTTCCTTTAAATCCGGTATCATATATAAAAGATTTAACTTGGGTTAAGCAAGATGCATAAATATAGGCTTCTTTGCTGTAAAAGTAAAGAGTCAACTGCCAAAGCGGTAACGGATGCTGATACCAAAGTCCAGAAAATCAGGGGCAAAAATGCGGTAAACATTGAGCATGGGCCTCCAGTCAAGTGCAAAGTTGAGGGGCACATCTCTGATAGTATATTCTAATCCAGCCACGGCCACCAAACCCATGGAGAATTCTTCGTCCCAGTTCCCTCCAAAGGCACCTCCGCCCAGGTAAACAAGAAATCTTTCATTTCTAAAGGGTTCCATGTGGTACTCGTAGAGCCCTGAAAGGTTGAATCCATGACGGTTATAGAGAATATCTGCTTCGATAGCTCCCATGCGGTGCATAAAGAAGCCTTTGTAGGAGACACCGCTGGAGTAACCGGCACGGATCCCTGCAGAGTGCCCATAAGGCTGAGCTTTGAGGTCCTTACCCCACATGGCGAGGACCAGGGTAAGTGCCAGGCTGATCAGGTGAATCTTTTTAGTCGCTTTCATAAACACGTTTTTGAAATGGTTAGTGCAAGCTGCTTCCTTTTACCTCGAACACAGTCTCGGTATAAGAGGGTATCTTCAGTCCTGGTGGAAAGTAGTTGCTTTTCAGAATGGTGGTCTCGATCACTACCCGTTGTCTCGATACACACCTAAGTAGCCATCCCGATGCCCGATCCACCTGGAAATCGAAGGTCTGACTGCCCGAAACAGCAGATTTAACCTCCCCCATGTTGGTGGTTTCATGGAACTCTTTTGAAGCATTGAGAGTTCCCAGTCCCTGGATCACCAGCATTTCGTCTGTGTTTTTGGACAGGTAGTAACGGTTCACCAACTTTACCGCTTTGGTATTAAAG
>SPBY01000091.1 GCA_004525825.1 Bacteroidia bacterium | reverse complement strand
CTACGTAAGAGAGGCAGGCGACGAAAACATGCTGGAGCTGGCCCTGGTGGAAAACATACAGCGCGAAGACCTGGATGCCATTGAGGTGGCTATCTCATTCCAGCGACTGATTGAGGAGTTCAGTCTCACCCAGGAGGGTCTGGGCCTTAGGGTCGGAAAGAAGCGAGCCACCATTGCCAACTACCAGCGCCTGTTAAATCTGCCTGCCGAAGTTCAGACGGCCATCAAGGAGAAGAAAATTTCCATGGGGCATGCCAGGGCGCTGGCAGGGATCGAAGACAAAGAGTATAAGCTGGAGGTATTCAGCAAGATCCTTTCCCAGGATCTTTCCGTAAGGAGTGTGGAAAGTCTGGCGAAAAAGGCGAAGCTTGCGGAGGAGGTCCTACCTGTGGAGGAGGAACTACGCTCTGATTATGAAGATCTGAGAGAGCACCTCTCACACTATTTTGGAGCCACCATTGAATTCAGCAGGAGCAATAAAGGGATCGGTCGAATCGTTATTCCATTTAAATCGGACGAGGACTTACAACGCATAGTAAGCATCCTCGATAAACCGGGTAAATGAACAAATTCTTTCCAGCTGTACTGATACTTTTTTGCTTGGTGTTTCCGGCTAAGGGCCAGGAACCCGATATAGACCCCATGGTCCTGGATTCCATTTACAAGCTGGTTGATGAGGATATCTTTCATGCCGACAGCCTCTACATCGACAAGCTCTATATCGACAGCCTTATTGCCGACAGCCTGCTTAACGTACTCGATTACAGTCACTCTCCCCTGAAAGCCACTCTCTACGCACTGGTGCTACCCGGACTGGGACAGGCGTATAACAAAAAGTATTGGAAAATGCCCATCGTGTGGGCCGGCCTGGGGGGGGTGGTTTATGCCGTAAGCTTCAATACAAAAAAGTACCAGCAGGCCACTTACGACTTTGCCGAAGACCCCAGTGATCAAAACCAGTACGCACTCAAGTACTGGAGAAGGTACATGGAACTCAGCTACATTGGTCTTGTTGTCGTGTACGCTTTCCAGGTGCTGGATGCCTATGTGGATGCCCATTTGCACAATTGGAATGTGAACGATAATCTTTCCATGGGGGTGGCACCCTCATTGCAGCCCCTGATGCATCCCTCCAGCCTCACCGGACAATCGGTGGGGATCACCTGCACTTTAAATATCCGCGGCCGATGACAAGAACATCTCTTACACTGGCTAAGGTGCAAGCTTTCCTTCTGGGCCTCTTTCTTGTGGTCCCGGGCATGTGGGCACAGGATCTGCCCGTCCCTGCAAACCCCCGGGATACATTTACCATGGAGGGAGAAGTGGAACTGCTTACTGAAGAGAACCTCGACAGCCTGCTGAACCTCTGGTACGTGAACCGGTCGCTGGAGACTGCAGTGGATGATTACCAGCCGGGAGCCGATACCCTGGTACCCGATTTCAGCGATTCCGTATACCTGGCCAGGCTGGCTGAGATCCCTTCGGTGGTGGACCTGACCTACAACAGGATAGTCAAGAACTACATCAATGTATATACCCACAATCGTCGCGAACAGATGCGGATCATGTTGGGACTGTCCGACTATTACTTTCCCATGTTTGAAGAGGTCTTTGACCTCTACGGGGTGCCTTACGAGCTAAAATATCTCTCCGTCATTGAATCAGCACTCAATCCGAGGGCGGTTTCCCGGGTTGGAGCAGTGGGTGCCTGGCAGTTTATGTACAGCACCGGCAAATATTACGGATTGACCATCAATTCCCTGGTGGATGAACGCCGCGATCCCCTGGCCGCCTCCCATGCAGCAGCCAGGTTCCTGGCGGACCTGTATAGGATGTATCACGACTGGACCCTTGCTCTGGCGGCTTACAATTGCGGACCAGGCAATGTGAACAAGGCCATTCGCCGATCGGGGGGCAAGAGGAATTTCTGGGACATATACTACTATCTTCCGAGGGAGACAAGGGGCTATGTGCCGGCTTTTATTGCAGCCACCTACTCCATGACCTATTTCGAAGATCATCTCCTGAGCAAGACGCCCCTGACCCTGCCGCTCTATACTGATACAATGTTGGTGCATGAACCCGTACACCTGAAGCAGGTGGCCGAGGTACTGAACCTTCCCATCGGGCAGTTGCGGGATCTTAATCCCCAGTACCGCCAGGATGTGGTACCTGGCACTTCTAAAATGGCTTATGCCATTCGAATCCCCCGGGATCAGACGGCGGCATTTATTGATCTGCAGGACAGCATCTTTGCCTACAAGGATTCAGTATTTTTTGACCCCGGGAAGATGGTGGCCACTCCCCAGCACTATTCATCCTCCTACCAGGTTGACCTGCCATCTGATACCTACGACAAACTCTATTACACGGTCCGTTCGGGCGATAACGTGGGATTTGTGGCCGACTGGTACGATGTGCGGGAATCCGATCTGCGTTACTGGAACAACATCAATCGCAACCTGATCAAGGTGGACCAGAAACTGTTGATTTACAAACCAAAGGGAGGTTCGGAACGGTACAAGAACTTGGACAGCATGTCCTTTGCTGAAAAGCAGGCTTTTGCCGGCAGGTAATAGGGTGCAGGCCTTCGGGGCTTTTGTTATATTTGTGTATGAAGCCTTTTCGGACCTTCATTTTTTTTGCAGCTGTTCTGCTGCTGATCTCCCTGGTGGCCCTGGTCGTCCCCGAACAGGGAATTGGGATCGGTGGCGATCTGAGACTGTCATTCCTCTCCTTTTCCGATCTTTCCCCAAGTGATTCTCTCGCCCCCGGGGAGAAGGTGGAGCGTTTGCTAGCTGGTTCTCGCATCACCGACGACCCTGAATCGGACCAGGGGACCGACCTGTTTTTGGTGACTGAAACAGATGAACAAGCAGATGAGCCTCAGGTGATTCCAGTGAACATTGACAGCCTCAAACAGCAGATTCACCGGATCACTTTTCCGGAAGGAGGAACAGACCTTCTTCACGATTATTTCAAAAGACTGGGCAGGATAGCCGGTCGGACCCGCCGTACCCGGATTCTGCATTTTGGCGATTCTCAGATAGAGAACAACCGGATGACCGCCCTGATCCGCTACCGTCTGCAGAAGCATTTCGGGGGATCGGGGACCGGACTGGTACAGGCCATTCCGCTTTATTCCCGTAGTCTTTCCTATGACCAGGAGCAGTCGGGCGACTGGCTGCGCTATACCTATTTTGGGAAAAGGGACAGCACCATTACCCACAAATCCTACGGGATCATGGGCGCCTTTGCCTCAGTACCCATTCCCCGTGATGGGGATTGGCCCTCCCTCCAGTACTGGTTTAATACTGAGCGAAAAAGCGGACAGGTGTCCCGCATCAGGATATTCATGCACTCCTATGTGGACAGTGCTTCGGTGGCACTGCAGATCAATGAAACCTATTTTGATACCCTCGCCTACCTAAGCGACGGCTTCAGTGTGGCCGATCACAGGCATCCCGAGGCAATCAAAGAGCTCAAGCTTTCTTTCAACCTGCCGGAAGGGGGACGGATCTATGGCATCTCCTTTGAGTCCGGCGGAGGTCTGCAGGTGGATAACATTGCCATGCGGGGAGGTTCTGGCCTGATCTTCACCAGAATGGACTGGAGCACCCAGAAGGCCATGCTGGATAACCTGTCGCCGGGATTGATCTTGTTGCAATACGGTGGGAATGTGGTGCCCTATATGAATGCCGCTTACTACCAACGAGGCTTTAAAAGACAGCTGCAATTCTTCAAAGCTGCCTGTCCCGACATTCCAATCATTGTGATCGGTCCGTCAGACATGAGTGTTCGTGAAGACGGGGTCTTTGTGACCTACCCCGGGCTTGAAAAGATAAGGGATGCACTCAAAAGTGCCGCGCTGGAATCGGGCTTCGGGTTCTGGGACCTCTACGAAGCTATGGGAGGCTACAACTCCATGGCCTCTTTCGTACATGCCGATCCGCCGCTGGCCTCCGCCGACTATGTGCATTTCACGGGCACCGGGATCAACCTGATGGCTGAGATGTTCTACAATGCGCTGATGCTGGAGTTCAATGAATTTAACAACAAACAGGGCACGAAGTGAGCGGGATTCTTTCTGACATATTTCTTTTCAACCCTGAGAAGCCCCTGATCTTCACCAGACTCTTTTTCTGGGGATTTTATTTCGTGGTGCTGCTGGTCTACTCGCTGATCTACAAGCGGCGTGCAGCCAGGAATGTCTTTCTGTTTGCGGCCAGTCTCTTTTTCTACTGGAAAACATCGGGACTCTTTTTTACCATCCTGGTCTTCTCCACGGTATCGGATTATTACCTGGGGAACCTGATCCACTACAGCCGGAAGAAAGCCTGGAAGAAATTCGGGGTCATCATGAGCGTGGTGGTGAACCTCTTTCTGCTATCCTACTTCAAATACGCCTACCTCTTTGTGGATACGGTGAACAGCCTGTTTAACCTCGACCTGGAGGTGATCAATCACCTGGGACTCTTGTCCAACCAGCTTACGGGTTCCCATTTTGAGGTAAGTGCCATCCTGCTTCCTGTGGGCATCTCCTTCTATACCTTCCAGACCATCTCCTATACGGTGGATATTTACCGGGGAAAGGTCGACCCGGTCAGGCATATTCTCGACTTCGGCTTCTATGTAAGCTTTTTTCCGCAGCTGGTAGCAGGTCCCATTGTCCGGGCCTCAGAGTTTATCCCCCAGCTTTATAAACGTTACAGCCTCTCCATGCAGGAATTCGGATTCGCCCTCTTCCTGATCCTGAAAGGTTTGTTTAAAAAGATGTTTATCGGCGATTACATCGCCCTCAATTTTGTGGACCGGGTCTTTGCCAATCCCATCGGATTTTCCGGTTTTGAGAATCTTTCGGCCCTCTTTGGATATTCCCTCCAGGTCTATGTGGATTTCTCGGGCTATACCGACATTGCCATAGGAGTGGCCCTGCTGCTGGGCTTCAGGCTTCCCAAGAATTTCAATTCTCCCTATAAAGCCACCAATGTGGGCAACTTCTGGAAGCGCTGGCACATCTCGCTCTCCACCTGGTTGAAAGATTATCTCTACATCCCCCTGGGAGGAAACCGGAAGGGAAGAATCATGACCGACGTGAACCTGATGATCACCATGCTGCTCGGGGGACTATGGCACGGGGCCAGCTGGCAGTTCGTGATTTGGGGCGGACTTAACGGCTTGGGACTGGTGGTCTATAAATTGTGGAAGAGAGTATCGCCCTACGAAAAGAGCAAACATCCGGGGGTGCGGTTCTGGAAGATCTTCAATACCTTCCTTTTCATCACCTTTACCAGGATCTGGTTCCGCTCAGAATCCATGGAGAAGGCCAATCAATTGATCCACCAGGTGCTTCATGAATTCAATGTCCGGATAATTCCTGAGGTATTGTGGAGCTATCGCCTGGTATTCCTGGTGATGAGCCTGGGCTATTTCACCCATTGGGTGCCGGAGCGCTGGAAGATGCGCCTGCTCAATGGCTTTATCGACACCCCCCTCTGGGCCAAGGTGCTGATCACCGTTGGGGTGGTCTTTGTCATCTACCAGGCCTGGTCGTCCGATTTGCAGCCCTTCATCTACTTCCAGTTCTGACCCGATCATTAATTGTTATATTTGGCCATGTTGAAGAGGATATTTACCATAAGGAACCTGAGCGGTCTTCCCATCCTGCTCTTCCTGATTTTATCCATCTGGGCCATCCTTTTCATGGGCCTGTGGAAGGTCAATGACGGAAAGGACAGGGGGGTGATCAAGTACGATGTGATCTCCTACTATAGCTATTTGCCAGCTACAGTGATCTACGGCGATGCGACCCTGGGTTTCATTGAGGACAAAAGTTTCCTGGCACAGAACAAGTTCTGGTACGAGGTTCTGGACAATGGGAACAATCTGGTGGTGACCTCCATGGGCCTGTCCTTCATGTACGCCCCTTTCTTCTTTATGGCTCATTGGCTGGCCCCCGTCCTGGGGCAGAATCCCGACGGTTTCTCCAACATCTATCAGCTGATGTTGATCATCAGCGGTCTCTTTTATGCCTTCCTGGGCCTGATCCTGCTGAGGAGATTGCTCCTGAAATACTTCGATCCGGTGGTTACAAGCCTTGTTCTGGTGGCAGTTGCTTTGGGAACCAATCTCTTTTACTATTCCACCCGGGAGGCAGCCATGCCCCACAGCCACAATTTTTTTCTGATTACCCTCTTTGTCACCCTGGTCCTCCGATGGTATAGAAATCCGGTCTGGCAGAACAGCCTGTTGCTCGGCTTGGTGTTCGGACTGATCGCGCTGGTCAGACCCTCCAACATCCTGCTGTTTTTGTTCCTCCTCTTGTACGGAGTAAGCGGATGGAAATCTTTTAGCGGGCGGGTACTTTTCTACTTGCAGCGATGGTACCTGGTGCTGATCATGCTCCTGGGTTTTTTTATTCCCTGGATCCCCCAGTTCCTATACTGGAAAGCAGTGACGGGCCACTACATTTTCTTTACCTATGCCGAAAAGGGAGCCACTTTCTACTGGGCACATCCCCATATCATCGATAGCCTCTTCAGCTTCAGAAAGGGCTGGCTGATTTATACCCCGGTCATGGTAATCGCCCTGGTGGGCATGTTTGGCCTGCGGCGCTGGGCCCGGGAATGGTTTTTGGCGCTGGTGATCTATGTGATTGCCATGATCTATGTGCAGAGCTCCTGGTGGTGCTGGTGGTTTGGCGGGGGCTTTGGTCTCCGGCACTATGTCTCCATGTACCCCCTGCTGGCCATCTCCATGGCCTACCTGCTCAGTCGGCTGAGACTGAAGAAGAGGCCATGGGCTTTTGGAGCCATCACGGCCCTTGTCCTGATCTTGTCTGCCTACCAGCTTTTCCAGACCAGGCAGTTCACCACCAAGGCCATCCATTATTCGGGAACCACCTTCCAGTCCTATAAGGAGAACTTTCTGAAGTTGAGACCCACCCATTCTTCCTGGGAGATGCTCGAACTTCCCGATTACAACCTGGCCCGCCTGGGCATCCACGTTTCCTATTCCACCGGGGAGGATAAAGAGGAGTGGCGTTCCCTGGATAAAGTGGAAGCAAAGGAAAAAATCGGGGAGGAAATTGCTGCCGATCCGAAGCTTCAGCGCCAGATTGGCCGTTATGCAGAGAGAGAGGGTCTGCCTATGGATACGGCCATGAGCCGGGTCCTTGAGCGAATGTACTACCGCAAGACCAATTAGCCCCGGGATTTATGGCGGTCACCAGGACAATCAGCGAAGCATAGAATATATACCTGGTCCAGTTTTTCATGCTTGCTCAGCGGAATATTGGTACTCCTTCATCAATTCGGAACAGCTCGTCAGGATGCTTTCCGCCTCCGCGGATGTCAGCATATGTTTACGCAGGGAGACATTCTTGGGATGGCGGAGCCAGCCCTCGTTTTCTAAGGGATCCAGGGGAGAAAGACCGCAGAACTCCCTGATCTGGTTCAGTTTCCGGGAGGCAGTGCCTGGGTCTTCTGAAAAAAGATCCTCGAAGCGGATCCTGAGGTAGGGGTATCCGTCCACGTAGGAGGCGATCCGAGTGTTTACATAGTTCCACCTGGCTGCCAGTAGCAGCAAAGGATCGGATCGATCTTCCACATCCAATGTTTCCAGCCAGTAGGGCACATGTTTGGCGAAAAAACGTTTGTGACCTTTCCAGAATCCTTTCCCCAGGTGCGAGGAGACATAGCTTAGTGGGTGTCGGACAATGTGGATGATCTTCACCTCGCCATACATCTCTTTGAGCGGGGGCATGCATCCGAAGATGAAATTGGAGGATTCAATGTAGCTGCGCCCCTTGAGTGATCTGAAGAGTTTTTTTCTGCTGTTCCGGTAAATTCTGCCCACCCGCTGGGGGCTCACTTTCTGGTTGAGGTAGAGGTTGGACAGGAACTTGAATCTTCTGGATGGCCATGGCTCGTGTCGGCACATGGCCTTTGAGGTCTGGTTGAAATAATCCTCGAAAAACTGTGTCCCGGTTCGCCCGGTGGAGAGGATAAATACGGGACTATCCATTGTCGCGATCCCTTTTCAGCTGGAACAGGATCTCCTCCTGGTTCCTTCTCATGCGGGCAAACATATCCAGCACAAATCCGATCAACAGGAGCAGCAGGGAGACCACAAAGAGGAAACCTGCAATGAATCCTGCCCATTTATGGGGGGTAAAAAAACCGGTACGCAGGTAGTGCTGGCCCAGGAAGATGGCAAAGCCCAGTCCCAGGAGGAAGACAAAACCACTCATAAAACCGAACAGGCGGAAGGGTTTGTTGTCCCTGAAGGTCCGGAGAATGATATTCAGTGTTTGGAATCCATATCTGAAGAGGTTGGAGGCCACCCTCGATTTGCCATTTTCCCGGCTGCCCTTTACATGGACAGGCACTTCAAGAATGGCAATCTCTTTAAAGGCCAGGTCGATGAAAGTCTCCTGTGTGTAGGTGAACGTACCGAAGAGATTGAGTCGCTGCAGGGTCTCCCGGCTGTAGGCCCTGAAGCCACACGATACATCATAGAACTTTTGCCTCGTAAGGCGGCTAATGAACCTGGACATAAACTTATTTCCCCAGTATTTGGCCACCGGCATTTAGGGTTTGTAGGCTTTATCCATAAACCTGGAAGCGGTGACAAAATCGGCCTGGCCGTCCAGGATGGGCTGAACCAGTTTCTCAATATCGGCCGGATTGAACTGTCCGTCCGCATCCATGTTCACCATGATATCCACATCCATTCCGAGCACGGTTTTTACCCCGGTGCTCAGCGCTGCACCCAAGCCCCGGTTTATCCTGTGAGATATGACTTTGGCACCTTTCTCTTCAGCCACCTCCACCGTCCTGTCGGTCGATCCGTCATCCACCACAATGATATAGTCGGCAAAATCAGGGATGGCGTCAATGACCTCGCCCAGCTGCTTCTCTTCGTTCAGGGCAGGGATGACCACCGCTATGGATAGCTTATTCAGCATCTATAACAAAGAAATAAAATCTATTGCATAAACGGTAAGTTCTTGTGAACTATTAT
>SPBY01000583.1 GCA_004525825.1 Bacteroidia bacterium | reverse complement strand
CGGCATCTGTTGGATCAGCTCAAGGCTCCTTCGGGTATCCACCTGAAATGTTTTCAGATCCCTGTTGTTCACACCTACATACTTGATGGCCGGATGATGCTTTTCCAGCTCACGGGCATCATGGACCTCAAACAGTACGTTGAGTCCCAGTGAAACAGCTTCCAGAGCCAGTTCCTCAAGCTCGTGACGCTCCAGGATGGCTGCAATGAGCAGCACCATGTCGGCCCCGAAAGCACTTGCTTCGTGAAGCTGATAAGGCTCGATGATAAAATCCTTTCTGAGCAGGACCAGGTCAGGCTTAGATTCCCTGACCCGCTGCAGGTCCCTGAGGGATCCGCCAAAGAACTTGTGATCTGTAAGAATGCTCATGGCCGAAACCCCGGCAGCTTCATAGGCCCCGGCTACCAGAACTGGATCAGCCTCCATGTTTATGACTCCCCGGGAGGGTGAGCGGCGTTTAAATTCAGCAATGATGGCAGGCTTCCCGGCTTCCGGTGAAAGTGAAATCACATTGGACCTTCTTCGGTATAAAGGAGAGGCATTCAGGCTGGACAGGGGACGCTTCTGCTTACTTTCCAGCACCTCCACCCTTTTGTGCTCCACAATCTTATCCAGAATATTCATGCTATTTGCTTTCCACCAGTTTTTTAAATGTGCGCAGGGCCGATCCCGATTCGAGCGACTCTCTGGCCCGGTCCAGGCAGATCCCCAGTCCCTTTGATTCATCCATGCAATACAGCGCCAGGGCAGTATTGGCCACTACCACATCGTTTTGTGCCCTGCTCCCTTTTCCTTCAAGGATGCTCAGAAAAACAGCAGCTGCTTCCTCGACTGTCGATCCACCATAAATCTCGGATGGGTCCACCCGGGAAAGATCAAGCTCTTCGGGACTGAAGGTTCGCTCTGTCTGCCGGGTCAGTGCCCTGAAATTGCCTGTAAGAGAGATTTCATCATAACCATCCAGTGAATGAATGATACAAAACTGCTTGTCCGATTCCTGGTAAAGGTAGTGATAAAGCCTGGCCACATCGAGACTGAAAACTCCCACCATCTGGTTCTTGGGAAAGGAGGGATTCACCATGGGACCCAGCATATTAAAAAAGGTCTTGATCCGCAGACTTTTGCGGACCGGGGCCACATTCTTCATGGCCGGATTGAAAAGCGGAGCGTGAAGAAAACAGATGTTATACTGGTCCAGCTCCCGCTTCAGCCGGTCGGAGTCATTACTAAAGGAGTATCCGAAATACTCCAGTACATTGGATGATCCGCATGCCGAGGAGACACTGTAATTGCCGTGTTTGGCCACTTTCTCTCCTGCTCCGGCCACCACAAAAGAGGTGAGGGTGGAGATATTGAAAGTATTCTTCTCATCTCCGCCGGTTCCACCCACATCGATGGTATTGAACTCTGAGAGGTCCACCGGGCTGCACAGTTCGAGAAGGGCATCGCGAAAGCCTGTAAGCTCCTCCACGGTAATGCTGCGCATAAGGTAGACCGAGATAAATGCAGCAATTTCCGAATCGTTGTACTTTCCTTCGGCCATGTTCCGAAGGATCTGTTTGGCATCTCCCTTCCCCAGGGTCCTGTGGTCAAACAGGTATTGTAAAGTCTCTTTCATAATATATACTCACTACGTTCGCAGTTAACCTACTAACTAATTACCCTTCTTTATCCAATTCAATATCATCTTCCCCCCGTACTCGGTCAGGACCGATTCGGGATGAAACTGCACCCCCCTGACGTCATGCCGGCGATGACGAATGGCCATGATATAGCCCTCATCGTTCTCTACGGTAATTTCTAACTCCCCGGGCAGGGTATCATGTTCCACCACCCAGGAGTGATAACGGCCCGCATCAAATTCCAGCGGAACCCCGTTAAAAAGATAATCTCCCGGTACCAACTGCTTCATCAGGCCAGTGACCCCGTGGTAGACCTTGGAGAGGTTGGCAATGGAGCCACCATAGGCCTCGGCGATGGCCTGGTGACCGAGGCACACCCCCAATATGCTTTTGGTGGATCCGTATTCCCTGATCAGTTCCAGCGTGATACCCGCTTCTACCGGGATTCCGGGTCCCGGACTGATCAAAATCTTATCATAGTCAGCGACCTCTTTCAGCGATATATGGTCGTTTCGCCTTACATCCACAGGGGCTTTCAATACCCGCTCGATATACTGTACCAGGTTGTAGGTGAAAGAATCATAATTATCTATAACCAATATCTTCATCTCCTTTTCAGTTTGTTCTGTTCATACTCCGGGCCAGAGCGATGGCCGACTTCAACGCTGCCAGTTTGTTATTCACCTCCTGCAGTTCGCCCTCTTCTGTGGATTCAGACACAATGCCCGCCCCGGCCTGGTAGTAAAGTGTGTGGTCACAGGAGAAAAAGGAACGGATCATGATGGCGTGGTTGATATCTCCGTTGAACCTGATAAACCCAATGGTTCCGCCATAAAAGCCGCGCCGTTTCCCTTCATACTTATCAATCAGTTCCATGGCCTTGTACTTGGGTGCTCCGGAGAGCGTACCTGCCGGGAAGGATTCGGCCAGGATCCGAATGGTATTGGTGCCGGGGGAAAGCACACCCGACACTTTGGAAACCATATGGATCACATGTGAGTAGAACTGAATTTCGCGGAAGTCTTCCACTGTCACTTTTTCGGTGGTCCTGCTCAGGTCGTTTCTGGCCAGGTCGACCAGCATGACATGTTCGGCGTTCTCTTTTTCG
>SPBY01000402.1 GCA_004525825.1 Bacteroidia bacterium | reverse complement strand
CGGTGGACGATGTCGCTCATCTGCCGGCCTTCGGGAATGGTAAGCGAAGCAGGTTTCTGCAGGTAGATGTCCTTGCCTGCCAGGGCAGCGTCCATGGCAGCCCGGGCGTGCCAGTGGTCGGGGGTGGAAATGATCACCGCATCGATGCTCTTGTCCTGCAGCATCTCCCGGTAGTCCTGGTAGACCGCCACATCCACTGAACTTTTCCCTTTACCGGAGTGGAATTTCTCGATCCATTCTTTACCCAATCGGGCCCGCTTCAGGTCCACATCGGCCACTGCCACCCCGACAGCCAACTCGTGCTGAAGAGTTTCGGGAAGGTCGTGGAGCATGGCAATGCGCCCAAAGCCTATCTGACCGACCCGGATCTTGTTGGAAGGGGCATTTTTTCCCATTACACGGGAAGGAATGATGGTGGGGATCACCATGGATCCGGCGGTGACTGCCGCGCTGCTTTTCAGGAAGGTTCTTCTTTTCATGGTAGGCTTTCTTTGCAGGTTCTATTTAAAGTTGCTCCAGTATTGTTCCGCAGTCTGCGAGGTCATGGTGCCGTCAAAGACCACCATCCGGTATTTGATGATGTACTCTTTGCCGGGTTCCAGCACCCACTCCTGGTGGCGGATGGGACAGAACTCAAAAAACACATTTTCTTTCCCATCGTTGGTATCGGGGGGCCACATCCGCATGGGTTCGGGATGTGCCTGGTTGTCGGGATGACTCATAAAAAGGATGCCCGAACGGCCTTCTTCTACAGAGGATTCCCCTTCAATGATCACCCAGCGAGCGCGGGTGGCATCGGCCTCGGACCAGTTCTTCCCTTCGGAGGTGAGGACGCTGGCGTTGGAGGGATCCCATTTTTCGGTGGCCCGGTAACCCAGTCCGCCCCCGTATCGGTAAGCCTCCAGGGTGATGCCCGTCTCCAGGGCTGTGCTCAGGGTGGTATGCAGGTCGACCAGGTAGGCGTGACCCGGCAGGTTCTGCACGGTGATCATCCATATTTCATCCATGGCCACCCCTTCGCTTCCGTCCTCCAGGAAGTAGATATGTTCTTGCCTTACCCGGAATCCGGCCTGGTTATCCAGTTGAATCTTTTCGAGGTACTCCGCAAAGCGTACCGTCCCCTGCCTTTCCGCCAGGTTCCAGAAGTCCACCTTGTGTTCCCCAAAATGGGTCCGGGTCCACGGATTCCAGATCCCGTAGTGGTGCCAGTGGTCTGCGGGTTGAATCCTGGTGAGTCGTTCCCCACCTGGCGAATAAAGGGGGTGTATATAGGCCGATCGTTTGTAGATCGTATCGACCCCTGCCGGGGGAAGGGTCTCTTTATGGACATAGGTGAGCACTGCCTGTTTTCCGATGTAAATGGTGGTTTCGTCCTCTTCGGCCACCACCCTTGGATTCTTTTGGTCGCAGGCTGGCTGGAGGGTGAGAATGGCACCAAGCAGGGAGGTAAATAGCTTCATCATTCAGTCATAAGGTTGAAAAGTTTAAACTGTTTTGATTAATATAACCATGTTTTCTGAATTATATCCAGCAATTTGTGATTTATTCCCATCCGGTGCAAGAGCACGGTCAATTTGTTTTTTAAGCGGGCCATGAAACTGTGTCCCAGCACAATCTGGAGTGCGTACAAGCCATACTTTACCAGCGACCTATGCTTGTTCTTCTTATATACCTCGAAATGAAAGCTGTCGAATTGTCTTTGTATTTTTCTCTTCGAAAATTCCGGCAGATCCAGTACGGCACGTTGCCGCTCCTCCTTTCCGCTGAGCTTCCCGGGGATCAGTCCAAGCTCCTCCGTTAGTTCGTGCAGGCGGGTGCCCGGGTAGGGGAAGAAGATGGAGGTGGAGTGCCAGTCGGGTTGCAGCTCCTGGTTGAGCCTGAGGGTGTCCTGAAAATCTTCGTAACTCTCGGTGGGCAGCCCCATCAGGTTGAACATGCCCACTTTGATGCCATGCTTCCTGGCTGCATGAACCGCATTGCGGATGGCCCCGTTGGAGTAGTGCCTGTCGAGCACCTCCTTCCGGATCCTTTCGTTGCCCGATTCCAGCCCGATGATCACCGATGCGAAATTGGCCTTTGCCAGGTGGCTGAACACCAGCTCATGGTCCATGCGATCGTGCACCCGAAGGTTGGCCGAAAAGTTGAGCTTCTCCTCCCTGCTTTTGTTGAACAGTTCCAATCCCTCACATAGTTCCACCAGCCACTTCATGTTGGTCCCCAGGGTTTCCACCTCCAGAAAGTATTCGCTGATCGATGGAAAGCGAAGGGTCAGGCTCTCTATCTCAGCCAGGATGTTGGGAACGGAGCGCATTCGCACGTATTTGCCGTCGGACACCTTCCTGATTTTGTGGTTGCAGCAATAGGTACAGCTATAAGGGCACCCTCTTCCCAAAAGGACTGAGATCCTGCTATCCGGTTCAAAAATATGCTCCTGAAAGAGTTCACGGTCAGCCGGCGGAAGGGAGTCCAGGTCCTGGATAAAAGGACGGCTCCGGTTCTGAAATATCTTCTCCCCCTGCTTCAGCCAGAGGTTTTGAATGGCTGCAATGTCCTGTTCCTTTTCCTGCTCCAGTGCCCGGGCCAGCTCAAGCAGTGCGTCCTCACCCTCACCAATACACAGGGCATCGAAGGTTTCGAGGTAGGTGATGCTGGGACTTACCGTGGCGTGACTGCCTCCCAGGATAGTAAACAAACGGTGGCGATCATGCACATGGGTAGCGACCTTTTGTATAAAGTCAAATTCGGAGTAGACCGAAGAGAAGCAGATCAGCTGAAAGTTATCCTTTTCGATCAACTGGTCCACCCGTGCCAGATTCTTCCGGCCATATTTCCGGTCCAGTACCAGCAGGTTGGTGTGGTGACCCTGCTGTTTCAGAACCGCCGAAAGCTGGGCGATCCCCAGTTGAATCTCCTCCTGTCCTTTCAGGGGTTTTTCCCTGAGCATGGCGTTCCGTATGGAATATATGAAGAGGATGTTCATTCAGACCGCCTTCAGGATTTCAGAATCTGCTATAGCAACTGCTTCCGGTTATCGTAGATTTTCTGCACTGCGTTGATAATGTCGTCCATGTCGGAACGCTCGGCCAGCAGCATGTTCTGGTAAAACCAGAGCGCCTCCTGGGTTAACAGATCGTTGTCGGGCAGGTCATGCAGCTCTTCCCGGTAGTTGTTGAGCCTCTGTTCTGAAAACAGCCTCTTATAGCCCCTGGAAGAGATGGCTTCTTCAATGAGTCCGTCGAAATACTGCTGTCCGTACCCTTCGCCGCAGGGGATCCCTTCAGCATTCAGGGCCTGCATGAATTTCCTCCTGGAAAGTCCGTCGAAATGCTCCGCTTTGTAACGGAAGGGGTAGAGGTGGTAGGCGGAGCGGGTAGCCCCGTCGCTTAACTTATAGGGAACGATCCCGGGAATTTCTTTCAGTTTGGCATCCAGGTAGAGGGCATTTTCCAGTCGTTTGTCCGCATCGCTTCTTGCCCGTCCCATCTGCGACAGCAGCAGTCCCGCCTGCACCTCAGTCATTCGCCGGTTGGAACCCCGGACGGGATTCTCCTTCATCCCTGCCATACTTTTACCATGTGGGCGGCCGCAGTTGTGGTAGGCAAAACAGCGGTCCATCAGCTCATCTTTGTTCCCCGAGATGGCTCCCCCTTCTCCCGATGGGATGTGCTTGGAGTTCTGGAAACTGAAGCAGCCCAGGTCGCCCAGGGTGCCGCACTTTTTACCGTCGTATTCGGCCAGCCAGGCCTGGCAGGCATCTTCAATGACCGGCAGGCTGTGCTTCTCCCCAATGGCCAGGATCCGGTTCATATCGGCCGGGAGTCCGCAGATATGCACAGGCAGTAGGGCCCGCGTGCGTTCATTGATCCTTTCTTCTATCTTATGCGGATTG
>SPBY01000142.1 GCA_004525825.1 Bacteroidia bacterium | reverse complement strand
GGACCGATCATTCTGAAATACCCACACCGGTATTTATGCCGGTGGGGACCGCCGGAAGCGTGAAGGGGGTGCATCAGAGGGAATTACTTTCTGACATCGAGGCTCCGATTATACTCGGCAATACCTATCATCTTTATCTCAGGCCAGGCCTGGAGGTCCTTCAAGGAGCAGGAGGATTGCACAAGTTCATGAACTGGGACCGGTCCATTTTGACCGATAGCGGGGGTTACCAGGTTTTCTCCCTGGCGGCCAACAGGAAATTAAAGCCGGAAGGGGCACATTTCAGTTCTCACATAGATGGTTCGAAGCACTTGTTTACTCCGGAGAATATTGTAGATATTCAAAGGATCATCGGGGCCGATATCATGATGGCCTTTGACGAGTGCACCCCCTGGCCCTGTGATCACAAATATGCCAAAGATTCACTGAAGCTGACCCATGACTGGTTTGAGCGCGGCTTGAAACAATTTCATGCCACCGAGCCCTTGTATGGTCACAGTCAGGCATTTTTCCCCATTGTACAGGGAAGCGTTTATAAGGATCTGCGCAGGGAGTCGGCCGAGTTTGTGGCGGAGAGGAACGCAGAAGGGAATGCCATCGGGGGACTATCCGTCGGGGAGCCTGCCGAGGAGATGTATGCCATGCTGGAGGTGGTAAACGGAGTTTTGCCGGCAGACAAACCCAGGTACTTGATGGGAGTTGGAACCCCTGTAAATATTCTTGAGGCAATCTCACGGGGAGTGGATATGTTCGATTGTGTGATGCCCACCCGGAACGGAAGAAACGGAATGTTGTTTACTGCAGAGGGGATCATAAATATGAGAAACCGGAAATGGATGGAAGATTATTCTCCCATCGATCCAGCAGCTTACTGTTTTGTCGATACGCAATATTCCAGGGCCTATCTGCGTCATTTAATCATATCCGGCGAAATGCTTGGGGCTCAGATTGCCAGTCTCCATAACCTGGCATTCTACCTCTGGCTGGTCCGGAAAGCATTTGAAGAAATTAAAAGTGGAACATTCACTGCATGGAAGGAAAAAATGATACCCGTTTTAAGTACAAGATTATAAGGTTTCTTGGCCTTAAGATCCTTGATATCTATGTGATTCGGAAGTTTCTTGGAACCTTCCTATTATCCATTGCGCTCATACTTTCCATTGTGGTGATTTTTGACCTGTCGGAGAAAATTGACGATTTTCTGGAAAGCGGTGCTAAGCTAAATACCATCCTGTTTGACTATTACCTGAATTTTATTCCCTACTTCGGGGTGCTCTTCTCTTCCCTGTTTGCCTTTATTGCAGTGATCTATTTCACCAGCAGAATGGCTTACAACACCGAGATTATTGCAATATTAAACAGTGGGATGAGCTTCCGGAGGTTTTTGCTGCCCTACCTGATCTCTGCCGCCCTCATTGCAGGGGTGTCTTTTTATCTGAGCGATCAGGTGATTCCCGGGGCCAATAAGGTGAAACTGGATTTTGAGGAACGCTATGTGAAAAAGGCGCCCATCAATTTTAAAACCAAGGATTTTCATCGGCAGATAGAACCTGGAGTCTATGTTTATCTGCATAGCTACAGCAATGTGTCCAAGGTGGGTTATCAGTTTACGATTGAGAAATTCGAAGATGGGGAACTGGTGTCAAAAATGTCGGCCGATCAGATCCGGTGGGATACTGCCGTAAATAAGTGGAGGGCCAGAAGATATTACATCCGTACCATCGACGGTTTGCATGAAACCCTGGAAGAAGGGAAACAGATCGATACCACCCTGGCCATGCATCCCGACGATTTTAAAATGCGGCTGACCATTGTGGAGACCATGAGCCTGAAAGAATTGGATGAATTTATCAAGGATCAGCTGATGAAGGGTGAGACCAATGTGACCTCCTATCAGATAGAACGACACAACCGCATTGCCTTTCCCTTTTCCACCTTCATCCTTACACTGATCGGGGTCATAGTCTCATCCCGGAAGATGCGGGGAGGGGTGGGCATGCAGATTGCCCTTGGAGTGGTGTTTGCCTTCACCTACCTCTTGTTTACTCAGTTCTCAAAACAGTTCGCCATAGGGGGTATGCTGCCGGTCATGGCAGCGGTCTGGCTGCCCAATGTATTTTTCTCAATAATTGCCCTGATCCTGATGCGAATGGCTCCCAAATAGGGAGGAATCTAGCCCCAGGGATTGTTTTATGCAACAGCATTAATACAGCTTTTTTTCGTATGATTGTACCGCTAACCAAAACCAGAAACAATGTCGTCAGATAAGAAGGTTCGTGAACTACAAAAGCGCCGCAAAGAGGTGCAGCAGGGGGGTGGCGAACAGGCCATCCAGAAGCAGGTGGCCATGGGTAAGATGACGGCCCGGGAGCGCATTATCAAACTGTTGGACGAAGGATCTTTCAATGAATATGACATGTTCGTGGAACATGAAGCTCGAGATTTCGGCATGGATCTGAAAATTCTTCATGGGGACGGAGTAATCACCGGAACAGGGACGATGGGTGGAAGGCCCGTCTGTATTTTTGCCCAGGATTTCACTGTCGCAGGAGGTTCTCTGGGATCTATGCATGCTCGGAAAATTACCAAAATCATGGACCACTCCCTGAAAATGAGGATGCCTTTGATAGGGATCAACGATTCGGGAGGTGCGCGGATCCAGGAAGGGGTGAACTCTCTGGCAGGCTATGGGGAGATCTTCTTCAGAAACACATTGGCTTCCGGGGTAATCCCGCAGATATCGGTGATCCTTGGACCTTGTGCCGGAGGAGCTGTGTATTCTCCTGCACTCACCGACTTTGTTTTCGTAGTGGACAGCATCTCCAAGATGTTTATTACGGGCCCTGAAGTAATCAAAACCGTCCTGGGAGAGGATATTTCCATGGAAGAGCTTGGAGGAGCCCGCGTGCATAGTGAGATCACGGGCAATGCACACTTTTTCTCAGAATCAGAAGATGAGTGTTTTGATCAGATTAAAGCGCTGCTGAGTTATCTGCCATGGTCCAATACCGATGTTCCGGCACGCAAAAAAGTAATCCAGCCTTTGGAAAAATATAATATTTCGGAAATAGTACCGGGCGATAAGCGGCAACCCTATGATGTGAGGAACGTGATCAGGTCGGTGACCGATGGTTCCGATTTCTTTGAGATTCAAGAAAACTGGGCCGCCAATATCGTTATAGGATTTGGAACCATGAACGGGCACACTGTAGGTTTTGTGGCCAACCAGCCCCTGGTGCTTGCCGGTGTGCTGGATGTGGATTCGTCCGATAAGGCGGGCAGGTTTATCCGATATTGTGATGCCTTCAATATTCCCATTATCACTTTGGTGGATCTGCCAGGCTACCTTCCGGGCGTGGATCAGGAGCATGCAGGGGTCATCAGGCATGGAGCCAAGGTACTATATGCCTACAGCGAAGCAACAGTCCCCAAGATTACTGTGATTATTCGCAAAGCCTATGGCGGTGGATATATTGCCATGAATTCCAGGCATCTGAGGGCCGACTTTGTGTTTGCCTGGCCCGATGCTGAGGTGGCTGTCATGGGTCCGGAAGGAGCAGCCAATATCATTTTCCGGAAGGAGATCGCTTCTGCAGAAGATCCTGAGCTGATGCGGGCACAGAAGGTCCAGGAGTACAAGGAAAAATTTGCCAATCCATACGTGGCAGCTGCAAAAGGATTCATCGACTCCGTCATTGAACCGGGGGAGACCAGGAAATCGCTGTTGCATGCCCTGGAAGTATCGGGAGACAAGAGCGTTGGAATGCCTGCCAAAAAACACGGAATCCCTCCCTTTTGAAATTTAGCCATGAGCAACAAAGAGAAAACTGCAAAAAAGAAGCCATTTCAGGAGCCCCCCCTGGAAAGTCTCGAGATTGGGGGCGCTGTCTATATCACCAGGCTGACATCCAAATTCAGCAACCGGAAGAACTGGGAGAGACCCAATGAGCGGGTGGTTATCGCAGTCATTCCGGGCACCATCCAGAAGATCATGGTGAAGGTGGGTGATCAAGTGGAGGCAGGTTTACCCATGCTGATCCTGGAGGCCATGAAGATGAGAAATGAGGTTCTTGCTCCCGTTGGAGGAGTGATCCGTACGATCAACGTAAGTGTAGGGGAACAGGTTCCTAAATCCCATCTGTTGGTGGAACTGGATTAAGCATTTCCTTCCCAGATCACATACTTCTTTATTTCACTGGGTAGCCGACTTTGCTTTCTGAAGATTCCGTAAATGGATGAACCGCTGCCACTCAGGGAGGCATATTGTGCCCCTGCATCATAGAGCGCTTTTTTCAGTTCCCGGATCAAGGGGTATTTTGCGCATACGCTCTCCTCAAAATCATTCAGGATAAGATCCTTCCAATGATCAAGCGGTTTCGAGATCAATTTCTCCAGGGGAAAAGCCGGAATTTCCGGAACTACTCCTGCATAGGCATCCGCTGTGGAGACATGGATCCCAGGGAAAAGCAATACCAGGAAAAATCCCTCCAGACTTAGCTCTGTCCTATGAAGGATCTCACCCCGGCCCTCCATCATCATGGGGCTGTTGTGCAGAAAGAAGGGACAATCGCTGCCCAGCTGGGCTGCCAGTAGTTTCAGGCGCTCCATAGTTAAGCTTCCAGGGGCCAAATGATTCAGGGCTTTCAGGGCAATGGAAGCATTGGACGACCCTCCTCCCAGTCCGGCACCCACCGGAATCTGCTTGTGCAGGTGAATACTTACGGGGGGAATGTCCGTTTCACCGCTTAACAAGCGCCAGGCCCTGCTCACCAGGTTGCTTTCAGAATCTGAGCCGATAAGGATCCCTGACTGGCTGAGCTGGAAGGGTGCACTGCCTTCTGTCAAAGTCTCGATTTCGAGGATGTCACAGAGCCCGATGGGGTACATGACTGAGCGGATGTTGTGAAAGCCGTCCTCTCTTTTTTCAAGGATCTGCAGGCCTATATTGATTTTGGCAGGAGAGAATAGTATCATGCAACATAAAGATATTGCATTTTTCAACATCTGTTAATTAAAACTTTGGAGCGTGTGTGTATAAGTAAGTCCTGGTGCCAAAGCTGTGCTAAAGGGGGTTTCTTACCTTTATGGCCCAAATCAGAAATTCATGGCTAAACAATCTAGTAACACCCCCAGGAAAAGTTCTGGCATTGCCCTTGATTATGGTAAAATTCCTCCCCAGGCTCCCGACCTGGAGGAAGCTGTACTGGGGGCCATCATGCTTGAGAAGGATGCCATTCTTTCTGTGCTTGATATTCTTGAACCAGGCAGTTTCTATAAGGAGTCGCACCAACAGATTTATGAGGTGGCGCAAAATCTGTCCCGGCAGGAGAAACCCATTGACCTTTTGACTGTGACCGAGGAACTCAGAAAACTGGAGAAACTGGAAGCGGTGGGAGGGGCAGTCTACATTTCTCAGCTAACCTCCCGGGTGGGATCGGCAGCTCACCTGGAATATCATGCCCGCATTGTGGCACAGAAATATATTCAACGGGAGCTGATCAGGGTCTCGTCAGATATCCAGGAACGTGCTTTTGATGAGAGTACGGACGTGGATGACCTTCTCGATTATTCTGAAAGGGAGCTGCTGAACATTGCAGAGGGTCATATTAAGAAGGAGACAATTAAATTAAGCATTCTGCTTAAGACAGCCATTGAACATATTGAGGAGGCGGGAAAACGGAAAGATAGTCTGAGTGGGGCTCCATCAGGTTTTACCCGCCTGGACAGGCTTACCTCGGGATGGCAGAAATCTGACCTGATTATCCTGGCTGCCAGGCCATCTATGGGTAAGACAGCCTTTGTGCTGTCCATGGCCAGGAACATGGCAGTGGATCACAACCGCCCGGTGGCCTTTTTCTCCCTGGAGATGTCCTCCATTCAGCTGGTCAATCGCCTGATCATTGGAGAAACACACCTGGCTTCAGATAAGATACGGACCGGTCGACTGGAAAATTATGAATGGGAACAGCTTGAATATAAGATCAAGGACCTGGAAAAGGCGCCTATCTATGTGGATGACACACCAGCGATCTCCATTTTCGAATTTCGGGCCAAATGCCGGAGACTGAAGCAGAAGTACGATATACAGGCAGTGGTCATCGACTACCTTCAGCTTATGACAGGCTCAAAGGATTCCGGAAGCCGTGAACAGGAAGTAAGTAACATTTCAAGGTCCTTGAAGAGCATCGCCAAGGAGCTGGACATTCCCGTCATTGCTCTCTCGCAGTTGAACCGAAGCGTGGAGATGCGTTCCGGGAACAAGCGCCCGCAGCTTTCCGACCTTCGGGAATCGGGAGCCATTGAACAGGATGCAGACCTGGTTCTGTTTATCCACCGTCCGGAGTATTATGGAATCGATGTAGACGAGGAGGGAAATTCTTTGAAAGGAATTGCTGAGATCATTGTAGCCAAGCACAGGAATGGTCCGACAGGTAATATCAATCTGAAGTTCATTCGGGAATATGCCAAGTTTGTGGATATGGATGATACCCTGGCCATGGCGGAGGACGATGAAAACGGGTTCACGATCCCTTCAAAAATGAATCATGACGAAGGAGCGAACAGCCTGACCAACAGCGATATTGGCACGAATAGCGGTTTTGATGAATCAGCACCGTTTTAGTGTAAAAATAAAGCCACCCCGTTCTGGGGTGGCTTGAATATATATAGATGCAAGGTCAGAGGGAGATTGCCTAGAGCCAGGCGCTGGTCATCCAGCTTTCCACCTCGATGGATTCAGCAGCCTCGAAAGGAGCGGTCATCCATGATTCGATAGACAGGTCAAGCTCTGAAACATTACAGTTAAAAGGAGAAGTCATCCATGATTCAAGGTTCATATCAGCCTCTGAAATAAAACACTTAAACGGAGCGGTCATCCAGCTTTCTGTAGTATAAGCCTCTTCATAAACCACATCTGGCTGATCCATCGTAAAGGACATGGAAACCACTGGTTCCATGGAAGCCGCTTTTTCTGGCCTGCTGAATTTGTCCAGGAAGGCACCAATCTTATTTGCAATCCTGCTGTTTTCAATGGTGTAGCTCACATTGACGAACTCTGCTTGATCTT
>SPBY01000480.1 GCA_004525825.1 Bacteroidia bacterium | reverse complement strand
ATGCTGGCTGCAGCCTTTCACTTTGAGATGAATCCCATCTTCACCACCATTTGCATCATGCTCTTCATTGCCTTCTTTGCCTCGTGCATCGGGCCCGCTTTCTGGACCATGGTGACGGAGATGTTTCCCAACCGGATCAGGGGCCAGGCCGTAGCATTGGCCTCCTTCACCCAGTGGGTGTTTAATTTCCTGGTGGTACTGTTCTTCCCCTATGTGCTGGATGCCATGGGAGGATCGCTAACCTTCCTGTTCCTCTCAGCCATGGGCGTGATCCAACTTTTCATCGTCCAGATTTACCTCAAGGAGACCAAGGGGAAAACGCTGGAGGAGATCGAATCCATGTGGGTGAAAAACTAATCCACCTGCCACAGATCCGCCACCCTGCTTTCCTGCGAGGGAAATTCTGGCAGGGGAGCACTGGGTAAGGCTTCATACCAGAAGGTGGCACTGCACCAGTCGTCCACCCGCTCATAGAGAGCGGTGCCGGTGGAATCTATCCTTGTATGATCGTAGCCAATCTGCTGGATGGTGATCCGGCACTCCTGTTCCCAGTAAATGGGATCGTTCAGGTGCCAGCGGTACATGGAAATGAATCCTTCCTGGTCCCAGCTGCATCCGTGGTAGAGGTAAGGAGTTTGCTGCATCCCGTAAGAGAGGCAGACATAGTCCTCGCTCCCTGTTCCGCAAATAGTCGGAAACTCGGTATCGCCATCCATGTAGATTTTGATCTCTCCTTCGCCCCACCAGTGGGGTTCAAATGAACGGATACCCAATACGGTGCCGATGAATCGGCCTTTGCCGGTCCGTTTGGGCAAGAGCTCAAAGTCCTCCTTCAGGGTGGTTGGATTCTCCCTCACAAAACAGACATGCAGTCTGCCCAGTTCCTCAGGGTGGGTATCTCCGATGGTGTAATCCACCTGGTAGAAGATGACGACCTCCTCTGTTCCTTCATTGGTCAGCGTGAGTTTCCCCTGCTTCTGGAAGGGCATGGGAAGCCAGATATTGAATGCCGAATTGATCCCGGTGGAGTGAACTGCCGACTGGTAGGCATTGACCTTTCCGTGAGCCGCTCCCATAAAATCTCCCAGAGGGCACTCAATGCTTGGATGCTCCTGGTTTTCCCACCAGCCCCGAAGAACCATGCTCCGAATCTGGACAGGTTTGTTGTTAAAACTACCTGTCATCCAGATGTGCCTGATGGTCCCCGGACCCTCAATGTCACAAAGTACCACCGTCTCCCCGGGTAGAATGCCTTTCGCCGGGAAGCCTTTGCGGCCCACTCCCAGTTCACTGGAAGTCTGACCTCCCAGACCCGGCTCTCCGGTAGCGTTCTCAAAAGAGATCGACCTGGATTGAAGTGTGGTTCCCAGGTCAAAAAGTTGTCCCCCCGACTTCACCTCTTCGTTGGTGCAGGAGTGAATAAGCAACAAAGACATCAGCAGCACTGTGAGGCCACCAGTCCACTTCAGAAGGGCTTTCATCTTAAAAATCGGTATCGGCTTCTGTCAGATCCATCTCCTGGATCCATATGTTCCTGTACAGGACCGAATAACCTTCCGCCTGGAGTTTGATTCCGCCGGGCGTATCAGTGATCCCCTTACCTTCGTCATTTCCTCCGTCAATACCTGAATTGGCTCCTCCCCACACCTGGTTGATCCCGACGTTGGAATAGACCTTTGTCCCATTGAAGTAATTGGAGACCAGGGCCTTCTCTGTACGTTCCCCATCCTCGAAGCGAGCTGCGCGGAACATAAGGTCATAGGAGTTCCATTTCCCCGCCCCTTTGTAGGCATAGTAGGGCGAATCGATTTCGTTGATTACCGCTGCCATGCCATGCTGGGTGGAATCGCCGTCCAGAATCTGGATCTCGTAGCGATTCTGAAGGTAGACTCCTGAGTTCCCACCTTCGTTCTCAATGAGAAACTCCACATGGAGCCTGAAATCGCGGTATTCCTTTTTAGTTACAATATCGGCAGAACCATATTTGTGGTCCACCACTGCAGGATCGTTGCTGCTCATGACGGTCCCTTTATCAAGGGGATCGGAAACAATGTCCCATTTGATGGGCATTTCGGCTGCAAACCTTGGTCCTTCCCAGTAGATCCAGTTCTCGTGCAGGGATTCTTTGCTGCCATCAAATAGCATTTCAGCACCAGCAGGTGCTTTGGCTCCCAGGCCAACAGTTTCCTGCTTACAGGCATTAAAAACAAACATGGAAAGTGCAAGGGCAAGAATAGTAAAAGATTTCATAGGATTTGGTTTAGTTTGGTTTGGTTTGGTTTGGTTTAGTATTGTCAGGTGTATTGGTAAACTTATCTTCCAATATCATCAGGCAGGCCTGCATAATGACGGAAACCTTCCATTGGCACCCCATCCCGGTGCTCTAACCATCTGTGCAAGCCTTCTTTCATTTCCTCCTCCTCTTCGGGGGACAGATCAGGTCCCTTGTAATCGGACCATCCTGAACTGAACTGGCTCACATATTTTGAAAGAGCATCTACTTTTCGTTCCTCCCAGCCTGTGATATCCACCCAGGTGTTTTTGTCCTTGTCGGCCGAATCGTACAGCATGTATTCGGGAACGGTATGTGCTTCCAGGCCCTCTACGGTGATCTGTCCCTGGAACATGAGGGGCCACATGGCTGCTCTGGCTGCATCGGCTGAGAGGTAGGCTGCTGCACGGTGGTCCGCCTTGTGCCAGCGCTGTCCCCCTTTTCCGGGATCAAAGGCAAAAAGCACATCGGGCTGGACTTTCCGGATCAATCTTACCAGTTTGGCCACTACTTCTTTCGTATCTTCATACTCCAGCATGCCATCGTCATACCCAAAATTGATGTAATGATCTGTGGGAATTCCCATGGTGGCCAGGGCGGCCTGTTCCTCCTGTTTGCGAATCAGTGCCAGGTCCATCATTCCCAGCTTAGGATCCTGCGTACCCACATTTCCTGTGGTGAGGATGGCAATGTAAACCTCGTTTCCGTTGGCATTAAGCATGCCCAGGGTTGCCATGGAATAGGAGTCGTCATCGGGATGAGCCCCGATAAGCAAGATGGTTTTTCCCGTCCATTTCTCCACCGGGACTTCAGGCTGAGCAATAGCACCAGAAAAAAACCATATTAGGGCTGCAGAAAGTAAAATTGTTTTCATAGTAGTAGTTTTAGTGTTTAGTCAGGTCCAATAAGCAAAGGTACAAGCTTTGAATTACATTTCTTCAAAGTTTATCTCGAAAACAAAGTCAAGCCAGAAACTATTATCCGGCTCTTTATCCCCGAAAAGGACTGAGCATACCAGAGCTGGATGGAAAGTACAATGATCACCAGTATCAGAACCGACATGATTTCTGAGACAATCCGCCAGATTTT